>NZ_JBEXDB010000005.1:201969-383560 GCF_040605575.1 Streptomyces sp. NPDC005566
CCAGCCCTCCCGGCGCTTGAGGGCATCTCTTGAGCCCGGACACCCCCAGCCCTCCCGGCACTTGAGGGCATCTCTTGAGCCCGGACACCCCCAGCCCTCCCGGCACTTGAGGGCATCTCTTGAGCCCGGACACCCCCAGCCCGCCCGGCACTTGAGGGCATCTCTTGAGCCCGGCCACCCCCAGCCCGCCCGGCGCTTGAGGGCATCTCTTGAGCCCGTCCGGCGATTGAGGACCCGGGGCCCCGGGGGCGGAGCCCACGGTTTCGGGAAGGGGCGGGTAGGGGACAAGCCCCGCGCACCCAGAAGGGGCGCACCCGGTCCTCCGGGTGCGCCCCTCACAGCAACGCAGCAACGCAGACGCGTCAGACGCCCCGCGCCGCCGAGCTCACGTCAACGGTCGAAACGCTCGCGCGCCTGGTCCGACGCGCCCTGCGCCCGCTCCCGCGCGCCGGGCTGACCGGCGGCACGGTCCGCACGCTGCTCGTCGGCGTCGGACGGGCGGTCGTGCCGCTCGTCCCGCCGGCCGCCGGCCTTCTTCTGCTGCTTGGCCTGGTCGGCAAGCTCCTGCGCCTTGTCCTTGAACTGGTCTGCGATGCCCATGCTGTTCACTCCTATGTGGGTGCGTGGGGTCGGCCCCGGTGGGGCCTCGCTCAGACTTACACACCCGGACATTCATCGCATTTCGATCACTGACGCTCGGCCCGCGCCGCCCTGTCCGCCTCGCCGCCGGCCCCCACGAGCCCCTTGCTGACGCCGTCGAGCCGCGGCCCGAACCGCTTCATCTCCCGCTGCCCGACCGACCCGATCAGCATGGGCAGGTACCCGCGCACCGATTGCATCCCGCGCAGCCACCACTGGGCGTACACATGCGCGGAGCGACGCTCGATACCGGCGACGATCCGGTCCACGGCCGGACCCAGCGGATACGTACGGTTCGTCGGCCACGGCAGCCGCTGCCTCAACTCCCGCATGACGTCGTCCTCGTCGGCGCCGCGCACCATGTCCGTGTCGGTCCAGGACAGATAGCCGACCCCGACCTTCACCCCCCGGTAGCCGACCTCCGCACGCAGGCTGTGCGCGAACGCTTCCACGCCCGACTTGGACGCGCAGTACGCGCTCATCATCGGCGCCGGGGTGATCGCGGCCAGCGAGGCGATCTGGAGGAAGTACCCGCGGCTCTCCATGAGCACCGGCAGGAACGCCCGGCCCGTCACCGCGCCGCCGATCAGGTTCACCTCGATGACCCGCCGCCAGGCGACGGGATCGGAGTCCACGAACGGACCGCCCGAGGCGACCCCGGCGTTGGCGACGACGATGTCGACCTTTCCGAAGCGTTCCTTGACCTCGCGGGCGACCTGGGCCATGGCCTCGTGGTCGGTGACATCCGCGTACCAGTGGTCGCTCTCCCCGTGCAGCCGCTCCGAGACCTTCTTCAGCTCGTCCGGCTCCAGCCCGACCAGTGCCAGCGTGGCGCCGCGCGCCGAGAGCTTGCGGGCCAGCAGCTCGCCCACCCCGCGGGCCGCGCCGGTGACGACCACGACCTGCCCTTCGAGACTCCGCCTGCCGCTCATGCGACCTCCTCCTCGCGCACGGCCTGCGCCGCACTGTCCGCAGTGACGTACTCGGCCACCAGTTCCCGGAGTTTCGCGGTGACCACCTCGGGCGCTTCGACCGGCGTCATGTGGCCCATACCTGTCAGTTCCGTGAGCCCGAGGCTCTGGGGCAGCGCCGCCTCGATGGCCCGCGCGTGCACCGGCGGCGTCAGCCGGTCGTCGGTGCCCGCGATCACCGCGGTCGGCAGTCGCAGTTCCCTTACGCCCGACTGGAGATCGAGCTCCGCGAGCACGTGCCCCCAGGCGACACGGGCCTTGCGCGGACACGCGTGGACGATCCTGGCACAGGCGTCGACCCGCTCAGGGGCCGAACCGCGGCCCATCGTGGCGTACTTGAGGATCGCCTTCGAGACCGCCGTGACCGGACCGAGCGGCGCCCGCGCCCCGAGGACCTTCCCGGTCAGCCGTGTGCGGAGGGCGCCTGCCCGCATCGGCAGCACCAGCGACTCGGCCGTCAGCCGCGAACTGCCGGTGCTGCACAGCAGCACGGCCGCCCCGTGCTCGCGCACGGAGGCCCGCCCGGCTGCTGCCATCAGCGTCATCCCGCCCATCGAGTGCCCGGCGAGCACCGCCTTCTGCCCCGGTGCGAGCGTGGCCATCAGCACCGCCTCCAGATCGTCGGCCAGCTTCTGCGTGCCGTACCCGTCCGCACCCGCCTCCGGGGTGCGGCCGTGGCCCCGCTGGTCGTAGACGACGACCCGGTGGTCGGCCGCCAGGTCACGTACCTGCGCGTCCCAGAAGTGCGTGTTGCAGGTCCAGCCGTGCGCCAGGACCACGGCGGGGGCGTCGTCGGGTCCGTGCAGTTCGACGTGGATGCGCGCACCGTCGGCGGACAGTGCGGTCAGTTCGCGTACGGGCACGGGCGGGATGTCCGATCGGTGCAGCAGCCGGCTCATCGGGCGACCTCCTCGGTGACGGACTTCTGCGCGGTACTGGTGGCGGGCGGCCGGATGACCTCGTACTCCCCGAGGTCGACCGAGCGCGTGGCCCGCCGGAATTCGGCCGTCGTCCCCGGCCAGACCGTGGTGTTGCGCCCGGTGGAGTCCAGGTACCAGCTGGTGCAGCCTCCGGTGTTCCACACGGTTCGCTTCATCCGGTCCTGGACCCGGCGGTTCCACGCGCCCACGGCGGAGGTCCGTGCGCCGAGTGCGGCGCGTCCGCCCAGGACGTCCAGCTGGCGCAGGTAGTCGGCCATGTAGTTCAGCTGGGACTCGATCATGAGGATCATGGAGGAGTTCCCGAGCCCGGTGTTGGGGCCGATGACAGTCATCCAGTTGGGGAAGCCCGCCGCGGAGGCGCCACGCAGCGCCTGCATGCCGTCCTTCCAGGACTCGGCGAGCGTGATGCCGTCGGCGCCGACGACCCGGTCGGCGATCGGCATGTCCGTCACGTGGAAGCCGGTACCGAGGATGATCACGTCCGCCTCGGTCTCCGTACCGTCGGAGGCGATGACGGTGGAGCCCCGCACTTCGGCCAGGCCGGAGGCGACCACGTCGACATTCGGCTGGGCGAGCGCCGGGTAGTAGGCGTTGGAGAGCAGGATGCGCTTGCAGCCGATGCGGTACGAGGGGGTCAGTTTGGCCCGCAGTTCCGGGTCCTTGACCGCCCGCGCCATGTTGGCCTTGGCTATCCGCTCCACGAGGCCCAGCTGGTCGGGGTGCTTGGTGAAGGCGCCGACCTGCAACTCCCGGATGCCCCACAGCAGTCCGCGGCGCGCGGTGCCGGTGAACGGGAGCGTGCGGTGCAGCCACTTCTCGGCCCCGCTGATGGCGCGGTCCATGCGCGGCATGACCCAGGGCGGGGTCCGCTGGAAGAGCGTGAGCCTGCTCGCCCTGGGCTGGATCTCGGGCACGATCTGGATGGCGGACGCCCCGGTGCCGATCACCGCGACGCGCTTACCGGTGAGGTCGTAGTCGTGGTCCCACCGGGCCGAGTGGAAGACCTTGCCGGGGAACTCGGCGAGCCCTGGGATGTCCGGGAGTTTCGGGTCGGAGAGCGGACCGGTCGCGGAGACGACGACATCGGCGGTGACGGTGGCACCGTTGGCCGCCTCGATCACCCAGTGCAGCTCGTCGCCGTCCCAGCGCATGACCGTGACCTCGTGGTTGAACCTGAGGTGCGGGCGCAGTCCGAATGTGTCGGCCACGTGCTCCAGGTAGGCGCGTATGTGCTCCTGCCCGGAGAAGGTGCGCGGCCAGTCGGGGTTGGGCGCGAACGAGAAGGAGTAGAGGTGGGACGGTACGTCGCAGGCGCAGCCCGGATAGCTGTTGTCGCGCCAGGTGCCGCCGACGGAGCCGGCCCGCTCCAGGACCAGGAAGTCGGTGATGCCTTCACGGCGCAGCCGGACAGCGGCCCCGAGGCCCCCGAATCCGGATCCGATCACCGCCACTCGAACGTGTTCGTGCTGGGCCATGCTGCCGCCTCCCCGCGGTACGTCCCACGACTCTGCCAGCAATCACTGGCATTGTTGGGAGGGTAGAGCAGGACCGTACCGATGGGTAGGGGTCGCACCAAGGAAAGTTACCGGCGGTACAACATAGGGTGCGGGTGTGGCTGAAGGACGCGAGCACCGCGAGTACCGCATGGACGAGCTGGCCAAGGAGGCCGGCATCACCGTGCGCACCCTGCGTTTCTACCGGGAGCGCGGGCTGATCCAGCCGCCTCGCCGCGAGGGCCGCATCGCCTGGTACGACGACCATCACCTCGCGAGGCTGCGCACCATCACGGGCCTGCTGGAACGCGGCCACACCCTCAACGGCATCGCCGACCTCGCCACCACCTTCGACAGCGGCCGCGATGTCGCCGAGGTGCTGGGCCTGGGCGAACCGACCGAGGAGACCCCGGTCCGGCTCACCCCCGAGCAACTCGCCGACTACTTCAGCGACGAGGCCACGGCAGAGAATCTCGCCGCGGCCCTGGACCTCGGCTACCTCGCCACGGACGGCGACGAGATCGTGCACATCAGCCGCCGCCTGCTGGAAGCCTCCTCGGAGCTCGTACGGGAGGGAGTACCGCTCGCCGCGGTGCTCTCCTCCGGCCGCCTGGTCCGCGAGCACGCCGACGCGCTCGCGGATCTCTTCGTCCGCGTCATGAACACCCACGCCGCGGGCACCGAACCGGACCGGATGCGCAGCCTCGCCCACGCGGTGGTGGACGCCGAGATGTCCATGGCCCTGGACCGGCGGCTGCGCAGCGAGGACGGCCCCGGCAGCACTCCGCAGAAGTGAACGGCTACCGCTCGTACGTGACCGTCACCGGCGCATGGTCGCTCCACCGCTCGCCGTGCGTGGCCGCCCGCTCCACCCAGGCCTTCACCGCGCGGGCCGCGAGGCCACCGGTCGCCACCTGGTAGTCGATGCGCCAGCCCGCGTCGTTGTCGAAGGCCCGCCCACGGTAGGACCACCAGGAATAGGGCCCTTCCTCGTCCGGGCGCATCGCCCGGACCACGTCCACGTACGCAGCCTCGTCGAACACCCGGGTGAGCCACTCCCGCTCCTCGGGGAGGAAGCCCGAGTTCTTCTTGTTCGACTTCCAGTTCTTGAGGTCGGCCTCCCGGTGGGCGATGTTCCAGTCGCCGCACACGACCACCTCACGCCCCTCGGCGGCCGCCCGTACCCTGAGGCCCTTCAGGTAGGGCAGGAAGGCAGCCATGAAGCGCTCCTTCTCGTCCTGCTTCTCCGTACCGACGTCACCCGACGGCAGATACAGGCTCGCGACCGTCACACCCGGCAGGTCCACCTCGACGTACCGGCCGCTGCCGTCGAACTCCTCGCTCCCGGGGTCCCCGAAGCCACCGAACCCGGTCTGGACCCGCTCCGGGGCGTGGCGCGTGTAGATGGACACACCTGCGCGCCCCTTGGCCGCTGCGGGGGCGTGCACGGTGTGCCAGCCCTCGGGGTCACGCACCTCCTCGGGCAGCTGCTGCGGTTCGGCCCGGACCTCCTGGAGGCAGACCACGTCGGCCTCCGTCTGCGCCAGCCACTCGACGAAGCCCTTCTTCGCGGCAGCGCGGAGCCCATTCACATTCACACTGGTTACGGTGAGCATCCCGGCACAGTACCGATAGCCGCTAGTGCATACCTGTACCATGGCTCGCATGAATATCCAGCCTCGGCCTTTCGACCACCCCGACGCCGTCAAACTCAACGACCTGGTGCAGCTCGAATACGCCGAGCGTTACGGGGACGGGGGCGATATCACACCGCTCGACGCCACCATGTTCGATCCGCCGCGCGGACTGTACCTGCTCGCCTACGACGACCAGGGCACGCCCTTCGCCACCGGCGGCTGGCGCTCGCAGGAGCGGAACGCGGAGTGCTACTCCGACGGCGACGCCGAGATCAAACGGATGTTCGTGATATCCGAAGGCCGGGGCAACGGCCTGGCCCGGCGGATCCTCGCCGCCCTGGAAGCCGACGCACGGGCCGCCGGCCGCACCCGCATGGTCCTGGAGACCGGCGACAAGCAGCAGGAGGCGATCGCCCTCTACACCTCCAGCGGCTACACGCCCTGCTCGAAGTTCGGCCACTACCGGACGTACGAGAGCAGCATCTGCATGGCCAAGCCGCTGCAGCAGCCGTCCTAGGGAACCCGCGCCACACCCACGTAGAACCCGCTCCGCTCGTACACCGGAGCGGGCTGCTCCCGGTACCACTCGGTCGCCGAGACCAGCCCCGGCTCCACGAGGTCCAGCCCCTCGAAGAAGGGCTCGACCTCGCCGCGCGTCCGCATACGCAACGAGATCTCACCCTTGCGGTAGGCGGACTCGGTCTCCTGCCGGAGCTCCGGGTGCTGATCGGCCGTCCCGTGCGAGAGGACCAGGTAACTCCCTGACGGCAGCGCGCCGACCAGCGTCCTGGTGATGCCGTACGGGTCCTGGTCATCGGGCAGGAAGTGCATCAGCGCGATGAGGGACAACGCGACGGGGCGACCGAAGTTCAGCACCTCACCTGCGCGTTCGAGGATCGCCGCCGGCTGCCGCACATCCGCGTGGATGTACTCGGTCGCCCCCTCGGACCGGCCGACCATCAGCGCTTCCGCATGGCGCAGCACGATGGGGTCGTTGTCGGCGTAGACGACCCGGGCCCGCGGCGTGACGGCCTGGACGATCTGATGAAGATTCGGGGAAGTGGGTATCCCGGTGCCGATGTCCAGGAACTGGTCGATGCCCTGCTGGGCCAGCCAGTCGGAAGCACGGTGCATGAAGGCCCGGTTCCGCGCCGCGTTGGCCCGCGCCTCGGCAGGCAGCTTCTCCCCGACCGCCTGGTCGACGGGGTAGTTGTCCTTGCCGCCCAGGAGCCAGTCGTAGACGCGCGCCGGATGGGGCTTGCTGGTGTCGATCCGAGAGCTGGGCATACCGGCCGTCACAGGACGCTCCTCCGTAAGCAATCGCGGATACTGAGCGCTCGCCAAGAAGCGCGGCAACCGTCAACTGCGGTCACCGGGCGGCCAGGTGAACAAGACCGACCCTAAGCGAACAGGTACGCGCGCGTTCCGGGATCACATTCTGTTCACATGCCGCCGAGGGCCCTGAAACGAAGAAGTCCCGTCCGGTCGAATCGCGCGGGAGGCCGAACGGCCGGTCGAGCCGAGTCCGGCGGAACTGTCGTCCCGACATCCGCGCAGATGCCATCGACGGCAATCCGGAAGATCCTCGTACGATCTTCCCGAGCTCACCCCCGAACAACTCGCGCACTTCGTCGAGGAGGCACACCGACGTGCTGGACGACGTGCCGGAGAAGGCGGCCCTGAGCATCGATTCCATCGAGTCCGTGACACCGGGCGATACCGGCACGGCCGACGACGTGCTCGTGTGCGTGGTCCGCTGCGTCGAGGGGACGGCACGGCTGGGCATGGTGTTCCGGCACCCGGGCTCCGCAGTCGGCCCGGGAACGCCAGGGTTCCTGCTGACCGCCATCGAGTGGTACGGCCGGCAGGTCGGGCAACTGGACACCGTTCACTCCGGCAAGGTCACGCTCACGGGAGCCGGAGCGGAGACGCCGGCCCCACGCGATGTCCTGCACTCGGCACCGCGACACTGAACGACCCCGTCGGCCCGGCCGTCGCGCCCCGCACAGAAACGACGAAATCCCGCCCGATCGAAGTGATCGGACGGGATTCCGCCTGTGCGGTGGACCTGTGGGGATTTGAACCCCAGACCCCCTCGATGCGAACGAGGTGCGCTACCAGACTGCGCCACAGGCCCTTGCAACGAGTGAAACTTTAGCACCCCCACCGGGGTGCTCGGAAATCCGTATGCCGCAGGTCAGCCGAGTCGGTGTCGCCGCCGGTCTCACTCGTTGGCCGCACGGGGCCGGTCCCCGTCGTCGTACTGGTCGAAGAGCGGCGTCCGGCCCCGGTCCCGGGTGCGGCGGGGCTGGTTGGCGCGTCGGCGTGGCGCCGGGTCCGCCGCGGGCTCGGCGGGGTGCGCCGTTCCCGTCGGGGTGGGCTCCGCCGTGCTGGAGCGGGCCGCGCTCCAGGTGTCCGGGTCGCCGACCTCCACGCCGCCCGTGGCCCGCGGGGCCACCGGGGCGGTGACATAGGTCGGGAGGGGGACCGGGACCGGCTCCCAGCTGTCGCCCTGGGCAGGCCCGCGTTCGCGCTGCTGGTCCACCCACTCCGCGTGGTCCGTCTGTTCGACGAGGGCGCGGCGGCCGGCCTCCTGCGGGGAGACCGTGGGGGCGGGCACCGGATGGGAGTCGCGCCCTTCGGGCTCCTCGTCGGGCTCGGCGGGAGCCGTCGCCGCGGGCTGGTGCCTGCGGGGGCGGTTCTCGCGGAGCCGCTGTGCGGCAACCTCGGCCAGCCGGCGGTCCATGGTGAAGGCGAACCGGCGCCGCTCCTGGGCGCGCAGATGCACGATGTACGTGCTCAGCAGCACGGCCGGGACGGCGGGCGCCCACAGGAAGCGGAGTCCGCCGACCGCCGCGACGATCGCGCCGAGCGTGAACGCCAGGAACAGGACGATGGTCGTACGCCGACGGCGCGCCAGTACCTTCGAGCGCCGGGCCCGGCGCTCGCGCTCGGCTTCCGCACTCGACGTACGCGCGCGCTGTACGGGCGCGGGCCGCGCCGCCTGCGCGCGGCGCTCCGGGTCGGGACGCTCGCGCACCGGGTCGTGCAACCGGGCTTCCGTGTGCGCCGGGGGCGCGGAAAAGGCCCGGACGTCCACGGAACCCAATCGGTCCGTGACGGCGTCCGGGTCGACGTCGCCGGGCGCCTCCTCGGCATCGCGCTCCCGCAGCTCCTTGGCGTATCGGCGCTCCATCGCCGCCCGTCCGGACAGCAGCCGGATGGCGGTGCTGAAGCGTTCCGTCGGACGGGCCTCATTGAGCTCGTCCTGCCTGCGGAGCCACATCGGCACCAAGTAGGCGGCCCAGGCCCCGACAATGACTGCGTAGATGAGGCCGCTGCTGCTCACGCTCACACCGTAGAGGGGTTTGCACGGCGGCATCCGCCAATTGGCCCGGTGTGTCGCTCGATCCGGCTGATATCACGGACTTTTTTTGCGATTGTTCAGATCAGCAGTCGACGCGAGTGGGTTCGTTAGCGCTCAGAGAGCGATCAATTTCGAACACTTATTTCATTTCCCCGGGAGTGCGGGGCGCCGCGGGCCGCACTCTGCGCCAACGCCGGAGCATCCCGTCAGGGACTTCTTCCGCGGTGAGGGCAAAGATCAGGTGGTCCCGCCACGCACCGTCGATGTGGAGATAGCGGGGACGCAGCCCTTCCTCACGGAATCCGAGCTTTTCCACGACTCTCCGGCTGGGGCCGTTCTCCGGCCGAATGCACACCTCGATCCGGTGCAGACCGACGGTGCGGAAACAGTGGTCGACAGCGAGCGCCACCGCGGTCGGCATCACGCCGCGGCCCGCCACACTCCGGTCCACCCAGTAGCCGACATGGCCCGAGCACATCGATCCCCAGGTGATCCCGGCCACCGTCAGCTGCCCGACGAGACGTCCCTCGAACTCGATGGCGAAGGGCAGCATCCGGCCCGCGTTCGCCTCGGAGCGCAGATGACGGATCATCTGACGGTAGGTGGGGCGCTGGGCAAGCGGGGCGCCGGGCGCGGGGGGCGGAACGGTCGCCTCCCAGGGGCGCAGCCAGTCACGGTTGCGCCGGTTGACCTCACGCCAGACGCGCTGGTCACGCAGCTTTATCGGGCGGAGGGTGATCTCGCCGTCGGTCAGGATCACCGGCCAGGTCGGGACGTTCAGTTCGAGCTCCCCGGTCGGGGGTGATCGCCGCCGCGCACCTGGTCGACGGCGTGCACCAGAAGCCTGCTCAGGACGGCGAGGCCGTCGCGCACCCCGCCGGTGGAACCGGGCAGGTTCACGATGAGGGTGCCGCCCGCGATACCTGCGAGGCCCCGCGAGAGCGCTGCGGTGGGAACCAGGTCCCGGCCTTCGGCACGGATCGCCTCGGCAATGCCCGGGATCTCGCGTTCGACGACACGCCGAGTGGCCTCCGGGGTCCGGTCGGTGGGCGAGATGCCCGTACCTCCGGTGGTGAGGATCACGTCATAGCCGGCTGCCGCGCCGGCCCGCAGGGCCGCCTCGACGGGGTCGCCGTCCGGGACGATCTGGGGGCCGTCCACGGCGAAGCCGAGACCGGTGAGCGCCTCGACGATGATCGGGCCGCCCTTGTCGGCGTAGACGCCGGCCGATGCGCGGTTGGACGCGGTCACGACGAGCGCGGCGTAGGGGGCGGTGAGCGCGGCTCCGGACGGGGACGGACCGGCCGTCTCCGGAACGGTGCCGGAGGGTTCGTTGTCGGGCGCGGTCATGCGTCCGCCCCCTCCGGCGCGGGGCGGCGGTAGTCGCCGGACTTGCCGCCCGACTTCGCCTCCACCCGGATGTCCGTGATCACCGCGCTCTTGTCGACCGCCTTGATCATGTCGATCACCGTCAGCGCGGCGACCGAGACGGCGGTCAGCGCCTCCATCTCGACCCCCGTCCGGTCGGCGGTCTTCACGGTGGCGAGAATCTCCACGGCGTCGTCCGCGACGCTCAGATCGACTGTCACACCGGAGACCGCGAGGGGATGACAGAGCGGGATCAGGTCCGGGGTGCGCTTGGCCCCCATGATTCCGGCGATCCGCGCGGTCGCGAGCGCGTCGCCCTTGGGGACGCCCTCACCCCGGAGGAGCTCCACCACACGCGGCGACACGAGGACCCGGCCACTGGCCCGGGCGACGCGCGCCGTGACGTCCTTCTCCGACACATCGACCATGCGGGCCGCGCCCGCCTCGTCGATGTGCGTCAGCCTGTTCTGCGTACTCAACTCACTCCGCCTAGCGGTAGGGCGCCGGTTGCCCGCTCGGCCCGCACACACACGTGCGGGCGGGCCGGGGGTCCGGGGGGCTTCCCCCGGTAAGGCACAGCGCCAGATACCGTACCGCCACCGCGCGGAAGTCAGCGGAGGAGGATCACCTCGGTCTCCGCGCCGGGCTCCGCGGAGGTGACGTCCTCGGGCAGCACGATCAGCGCGTCCGCCTGGGCGAGCGCGGCGATCAGATGCGATCCGGAACCGCCGACGGGGGTGACGGTGCCCGCCTCGGAGTCGTACGTACCCCGCAGGAACTGCCGCTTGCCGGACGGCGAGGCGAGCGCCTTGTCCGTGCTCAGCGTGGCACGGACCGTGGGACGGCGGACATCCTGCAGTCCCATCAGGGTCCGGATCGCCGGCCGTACGAACAGCTCGAAGGAGACGTACGAGGAGACGGGGTTGCCGGGCAGCGCCATCAGCGGGGTGTGGTCGGGGCCGATCGAGCCGAAGCCCTGCGGCTTGCCCGGCTGCATGGCCAGCTTCCGGAAGTCGATGCCGCTGCCCGGGTCGTCCTCGTCACCCACGGAGGACAGGGCTTCCTTGACCACGTCGTACGCCCCGACGCTCACGCCGCCGGTGGTGACGACGATGTCCGCGCGGATCAGCTGGTCCTCGATCGTGGCGCGCAAGGTCTCCGCGTCGTCGGCGACCGCGGGCACCCGGTAGGCGATGGCCCCGGCGTCCCGTGCGGCAGCTGTCAGCGCGAAGCTGTTGGAGTCGTAGATCCGGCCGCCGGTCAGCTCCTCACCGGGCTGCACCAGCTCGCTGCCGGTGGAGAGCACGACGACGCGCGGGCGCGGCCGCACCTTCACCGTCGAGCGGCCGATCGCGGCGAGCAGCCCGATCTGCGGCGGCCCGACGACCGATCCCGCGCGCAGTGCCAGATCTCCCGGCTGGACGTCGCTGCCCCGGGCCCGGACGTGGGCGCGGGCCTCGGCGGGGCGGTGCACACGGACCTCGCCGCTCGCCCCTTCCGGTGCGTCGCTGTGGGCGCGCATGGACTCGGCCGGGCCGCCGCCCGTACCCCCGTCGGTCCACTCGACCGGGACGACCGCGTCGGCGCCGGCAGGCAGGGGGGCGCCGGTCATGATGCGGGCCGCCTCGCCCGGGGCCACCGACCGGCCGTCGGCGAGTCCGCCGTCGCCCGCCGCGACGTCGCCGATGACGGTCAGGACGGCGGGGAACTCCTCGCTGGCGCCCTCGACATCGGAGACCCGGACGGCATATCCGTCCATCGAGCTGTTGTCGAAGGGCGGCAGAGCAACCTCGACCATGACGTCCTCGACCAGGACACAGCCCTGCGCGTCGGCCAGCTGCAGCTCGATGGGCTCCAACGGCCGCACCGCGGCGAGGATGTCGTCCAGGTGCTCGTCCACCGACCAGATCGTGGTGCTCAAGCTGTCTACAACTCCTCGTTGACGTAACTGCGGAGCCAGGTCCGGAAGTCCGGGCCCAGGTCTTCACGTTCGCACGCGAGTCTGACAATGGCACGCAGGTAGTCGCCGCGGTCACCGGTGTCGTAGCGGCGGCCCTTGAAGACGACGCCGTGCACCGGGCCGCCGGACTTCTCGTCCTCGGCCAGCAACTGCAGTGCGTCGGTGAGCTGGATCTCGCCCCCGCGGCCGGGCTCGGTGTGACGGAGTATGTCGAAGATCGCGGGGTCCAGGACATAGCGGCCGATGATGGCGAGGTTGCTGGGCGCATCGGCCTGGTCGGGCTTCTCGACCAGGCCGGTGATCCGTACGACGTCACCGTCGGCGGTGGCCTCGGTGGCCGCGCAGCCGTACATGTGGATCTGCGACGGGTCGACCTCCATCAGCGCGATGACGCTGCCGCCCTCACGCTCCTGGATCTCCACCATCCGGGCGAGCAGCGGGTCGCGCGGGTCGATCAGGTCGTCGCCGAGGAGCACGGCGAACGGCTGGTCACCGACGTGCGGCGCGGCGCACAGAACCGCGTGGCCGAGGCCGCGCGGGTCACCCTGGCGGACGTAGTGCATGGTGGCCAGGTCGCTGGACTCCTGGACCTTGGAGAGCCGTTCGGCGTCTCCCTTGCGGGTCAGCGCGGACTCCAGCTCGTAATTCCGGTCGAAGTGGTCCTCCAGGGGACGCTTGTTCCGACCGGTGATCATCAGTACGTCGGAGAGGCCCGCTCCGACGGCCTCCTCGACGACATACTGGATGGCGGGCTTGTCGACGACAGGCAGCATCTCTTTGGGAGTGGCCTTGGTGGCCGGCAGGAACCGGGTGCCGAGACCTGCAGCCGGGATGACGGCTTTGCTGATCCTGGGGCGCGACTGAGTCATGTGCAGACTCTAACGGGTGCGTATGGGCGGAAGATGAGCGTCCGGTTAACTTCGCACTCATACAACCCGATACGAGAATTATGCGAGCACCCTTGAACCACGACATGTCCGGAAAGGCGCCCTTGCGGCGCGAACTGCTCGCCGCGCGAAGGCTTCTGACCTCTCAGGACGTCGAGAACGCCGCCGCGGTTCTCTCCTCCGCCGCACTCGTTCTTCCGGAGCTCGACGGAGCCCGGACCGTCGCCGCCTATGTGTCCGTGGGTCGCGAACCCGGGACCCGCCCGCTCCTGGACGCGCTGCGTGCGCGGAACGTACGGGTACTGCTGCCGGTACTCATGGCCGACAACGACCTGGACTGGGCGGCGTACGAGGGCGCTGAACACCTCCTGCCCGCAGGCCGAGGGCTGCTGGAACCGGACGGAGCACGCCTGGGGCCGGCCGCGGTCCTGGACGCCGACGTGGTCCTGCTGCCCGGGCTCGCGGTGGACCGGCGCGGGATGCGGCTGGGCCGGGGCGGCGGCAGCTACGACCGGGTACTGGCCCGGCTGTCGGCCGCCGGTGCCCACCCCGCCCTCGTCGTCCTGCTGTACGACGACGAGGTGGTCGCGCAGGTTCCGGAGGAACCGCACGACCACCCCGTGGATGCCGTGGTCACGCCGGCCGGAGCGCGGCGCTTCACTGCCTAGGTGATCCGTGGCGTTGCCGGGGGTTCCTGGGCGTGGCCCGGCGTTCCCCGAGTGCCGCCTAGGGTTTCTTGAGCGTCAGGGTGTCGACCGTGGACTGCCCGACCGCCCTGCTGGTGAAGGACCAGTCGAGCAGCTCTCCGTCGACCCATTTGTCGGTCTGATCGGTGTAGTGAGCGCTGAACGCGTGCCCGGAGGCCCCGGTCAGGTTGATCCAGCGGGACTTGTCCCATTCCCCCACGTTGACGACCATCCGCATCGACGGGACCCAGATGACGTCGTAGCCGCCCGCCGCGTTCCAGCCGGTGGCGTTGACCGCCGCTTCGCCGCCGCCGAGGTGCCAGGGGCCTCGGTTGAGGGCCCGCTGCAGAAGGCCGGGGCCCTCGGTGCCGAGCGTCTGGTTGCGCAGGGTCAGCTGGTGCAGCCGGCCCCAGCTCCAGGTGGTGACGTCCTTGCCGAGCTCGGCCGTCAGCTCCCAGCGGGCGTCTTCCATGGCGCGGGCGAAGAGCTCGTCACGGTCGTCGATCGACTCTTCGCGGCCCCTGGCCGGAGCCTTCCACCACTCGTTGTCCTTGTCCTCGAGGATGGAATTGACCACCTCGTACCAGCGGTCGCCGCCGTCCGGCTGGGCGGCGTCCGGGGCGCGCTGACCGCATTCCCGTACGAGCTTGTCCTGCTCGTCCACCGGGCCCGTGCCGGAGGCGGGCGGCACGCTCAGGCAGTCACCCTCGGCGCGGAGCTCCTTGGGGAGCTTGTTGCCGAAGGCCAGCTTGAGGATGTTGCGCCAGACGCCGTTGAAGTAGGCGGCCGCCGCCGAGTCGGGCTCCTGGAGGTATTCCCAGTTCTCCAGCAGCTTCTGCGTCTCGCGGACGTTCTTGTCGGAGATGTTGATCTTCAGCAGATAGGGCACCAGCTTCGCGGCGATCACGCTCTGGTTGTCCATCTGCATGGTCTGCATGTCGTCGGTCGAGATCTTCCCGCCGCCCTCGATCTTCAAGTCGATGAGATCGTTGATCCGCTGGCTGCGGGCGCCGTAGCCCCAGTCCTCGGTGAGCAGATGAGGGTACTTCTCGTCGATGACCGCCTGGTTGGCGGTGACGATGTAGCCGCGCTCCGGGTTGTACTCGTACGGCAGTTCCTTGAAGGGGACCGGCTTCTTCTCCCAGCCGTACTCCGAGTTCCATCCAGGGCTCGGCACCGTGCCGTTACCGGTCTTGCGAACCGGGATCTTGCCGGGGGCCTGGTAGCCGATGTTGCCCTCTTCGTCGGCGTAGATGAGGTTCTGCGAGGGGACCTCGAAGTGCTCGGCGGCCGCCTGGAAGGTCTTGAAGTCCTTGGCCCGGTTCAGCTCGAAGACCGCGTCCATCGACTTTCCGGGTTCCAGTGCGGTCCACTTCAGCGCGACCGCGTAGCCGTCGCCGCGGTCCGGGGCGGAGTTGGTGACGGGCGCCTTCTTGCCGACCTTCTCCAGCTCGCCGCTGCGGTCGGAGACCACCGGGCCGTTGTTCGTCTCGCGCACGGTGATGTGCCGGCTGCGGCCGCCGGCGACCTTGATGGTCTCCTCGCGGGTGACGAAGGGCTTGGTCCTGCCGTCGTACTGGTAGCCGTCGCCCGAGACCTTCTCCAGGAAGAGGTCGGTGACGTCCGCGCCGAGGTTCGTGAAGCCCCAGGCGATGTCCGCGTTGTGGCCGATGATCACACCGGGCATCCCGGAGAACGTGTAACCGGCGGTGTCGTACCGGCAGGTTTCCGAAGGCACCCGGCAGTGCAGCCCCATCTGGTACCAGAGCGAGGGAAGTTGCGGCGCCAGGTGCGGATCGTTGGCCAGCAGCGGCTTGCCGGTCGTCGTGTACTGGCCGGAGACGACCCAGGAGTTCGAGCCGATGCCGCTGCCGTTGGGTCCCAGCAGCGCCGGGATCTCGTCGAGGGTCTCGGAGAGCGCGGAGAGCTGGGTGTTGAGGCCCTCGGTCGCACCCTCGGGGGTGTTCGAACCGATGCTGTCCGACGGCTCGGCGTCGGGCTCGAACGTGCCGGTGACCGAGGAGACGGCACCTTGCCGGACGATCGGCTTGTTCTTGTCGTACGGGTAGGCCGGGTAGAGCTCTTCGATCTGCTTCGCGCTGAGCCTGCTGGTCATCAGCGAGCGGTCGATCTCGTCCTGCATGTTGCCGCGCAGGTCCCAGGCCATCGCCTTCAGCCAGGCGACCGAGTCGACCGGGGTCCACTCGGTGGGCTTGTAGTCGTTGGTCAGGCCGAGGGCGGCGTACTCGACGGAGATGTCCTTGCCGTCCTTGCCGGCCAGATACGCGTTCACCCCCTCCGCGTACGACTGGAGGTTCTTCTTGGTGTCCTCGTCCAGCATCGTGTCGTACTCCACCTGGGCGACCTTGCGCCAGCCAAGCGTGCGCAGGAAGGAGTCGGTCTCGACCTGGCCGGAGCCGAACATCTCGGAGAGCCGCCCGGACGTCATATGACGGCGTACGTCCATCTCCCAGAAGCGGTCCTGGGCGTGGACGAAGCCCTGGGCGCGGAAGAGGTCGCTGTCGGAGTCCGCGTAGATCTGCGGGATCCCGTAACTGTCGCGTTTGACGTCGACGTTGCCGGTAAGACCCTTGAGCTCGATCGAACCGGTCGTCTGCGGGTACGAGGCCCGAACCGTGGAAACGGACCAGAACGCGCTATACCCGACACCCGCGACAAGCGCCAGCACCAGGACGATCACGAACAGGCGGGCGCGTCGCCCCTTCTTCCTGCCGGACTTCTTCGCATCGGAAGAACCGGAAGGGGCGGTTGTGTTGGCGGGCATCGCTGTCCTTCGCGGGGCAGGGTGGTCCTGGGAGTGCAGGAGCAACCATAGGCGCCCCGCCGAAGCCACTCGGACGCGGTATGGGGATGCATCCATTTGCGCACTGCTCGCACGAACACTCGAAGGCGTCAAGAAAACGTTAAAGATTAGGTAAGGTAACGAAGTACTGGCCCCCGGAGGTCGATCCGGAGGGCGTACGCAGGGAAGGAACGGACCCTGACTGTCCACGATCTCAACGAACTTCTGCTCGTCTGCTCACTCGTCCTGCTGGTCGCCGTCGCGGCCGTACGCATTTCGTCCCGCAGCGGGTTCCCCAGCCTGCTCCTGTACCTCGGCATCGGGATCGCCATGGGTCAGGACGGCATTTTCGACGTCAAGTTCGACAACGCCGAGCTGACCCAGGTGATCGGCTACGCCGCCCTGGTCGTCATCCTCGCCGAGGGCGGACTGGGCACGAAGTGGAAAGAAGTCAAACCCGCGTTGCCGGCAGCAGCCATGCTGTCGACCGTCGGGGTGGGCATCAGCGTGGGCGTCACCGCGAGCGCGGCACACTATCTCGTCGGCCTGGACTGGCGACAGGCACTGATCATCGGTGCGGTCGTCTCCTCCACCGACGCGGCGGCCGTCTTCTCCGTGTTGCGCAAGGTCCCGCTCCCGTCCCGGATCACGGGCGTGCTGGAGGCCGAGTCCGGCTTCAACGACGCCCCGGTGGTCATCCTGGTGGTGGCGTTCTCCACGGTCGGCCCCGTGGAGCACTGGTACGTGCTGGTGGGCGAAATAGCCCTGGAGCTGACCATCGGCGCGGCCATCGGGGTCGCGGTGGGCTGGCTCGGCTCCTTCGGGCTGCGTCACGTCGCGCTGCCCGCGTCCGGCCTCTACCCGATCGCCGTGATGGCCATCGCGGTGTCCGCGTACGCCGCGGGCGCCATGGCTCACGGCAGCGGATTCCTGGCCGTGTACCTCGCCGCGATGGTCCTCGGCAACTCCAAACTGCCGCACTGGCCGGCCACCCGGGGCTTCGCCGACGGGCTCGGCTGGCTGGCGCAGATCGGCATGTTCGTCCTGCTCGGCCTGCTGGTCACCCCGCACGATCTGGGCGACGACTTCTGGCCTGCCGTGGTCGTGGGGCTGGTTCTCACCGCGGTCGCGAGACCGCTGTCGGTCTTCATCAGCCTGGCGCCGTTCCGGCTGCCGGGGCGCGAGAAGGCCCTGATGTCCTGGGCCGGGCTGCGCGGCGCCGTACCCATCATCCTGGCGACCATTCCCATGGTGTCCGAGATCGAGGGCAGCACCAAGATCTTCAACATCGTCTTCGTCCTCGTCGTCGTCTACACCCTCGTCCAGGGGCCGACACTGCCCTGGCTCGCCAGGGCACTGAAGATCGGCGAGGATCCGTCCGAGGCCGCCGACCTGGGCATCGAGTCGGCACCCCTGGAGCGGCTGCGGGGGCACCTGCTGTCCGTCGCGATCCCGGCGAAGTCGAAGATGCACGGAGTCGAGGTCGGCGAGCTGCGACTCCCCGCCGGGGCCGCTGTCACCCTCGTCGTACGGGACGGGAAGAGCTTCGTGCCCGCGCCGTCCACCGTGCTGCGGCGCGGGGACGAGCTGCTGGTGGTGGCGACCGACCCGGTACGGGACGCGGCGGAAGCACGGCTGCGGGCGGTCGGGGAGGGCGGCAAGCTGGCCGGCTGGCTGGGCACGGCAGTCCCCCGGGACCACGGGTCCCTGGGGATGGAGGTGCCGCACGTGATGAAGCTCGCGAAGAGGCTGGGCAAGGGCGGACCGGGCAAGGGCGGCACACAGGAGGACACGCGGACGCGCCACTGATCGTAGGTGGTGACGCGTACCTCATGTGCAATCACAGGCACATACGACATACAGCCTGTAAGATGAAGGATTGCTACCGAAGAACCACCTGATCTGATCCAGATCGACCACATAGATCG
The DNA here is from genome assembly GCF_040605575.1 of Streptomyces sp. NPDC005566. Taxonomy (NCBI): domain Bacteria; kingdom Bacillati; phylum Actinomycetota; class Actinomycetes; order Kitasatosporales; family Streptomycetaceae; genus Streptomyces; species Streptomyces sp. NPDC005566. The sequence goes on from NZ_JBEXDB010000005.1 coordinate 220,650, forward strand.
ACCAGTCTTGATCGACCACCTCTGTCTGATGCAGAGCTGGCGCGACCGTATGGCGGTCGTGGCGTCCTTTTCGCTTCCCTGACATCTCTGGAGCGAGCGCCCGGCATCTACCGCAGTTCCGCGCGAAGAGGACAGCTCTCGGCAGCTCCCGCACGAGCCGCGGCACCCCGGGTGCCGCGGTACCCGGGAGCACGGCTACCAGGCGGCAGAAAGGCAAGGACCGTGGCATCCACGGTCTCCGACCGCCCCGGTTACGGGCAGTTGCTGCGCACCCCCGGTGCGTGGACCTTCCTCCTCCCGGGCTTCGCGGCCCGGCAGCCCTTCGCGATGCTGACCATCGGCATCGTGCTGCTGGTCCAGCACACCACCGGTTCGTACGGCAGCGCGGGCGCTGTCGCCGCCGTCTCCGGTGTCTCGATGGCACTGTTCGCCCCGCAGAGCGGCAGGCTCGCCGACCGCTTCGGCCAGCGCGCCGTGCTCCTGCCCGGCGTTCTCGTGCACTCGCTGTCCGTGGGCGTCCTGACCGGGCTCGCCCTGGCGCACGCACCCCTGTGGGTGCTCTTCCTGGCGGCCGTACCCACCGGGGCCTCCATCCCGCAGATCGGGCCGATGGTCCGGGCCCGCTGGGCGGCCCGGCTCGGGGCCGCCCCGGGGCGTCCCGCGTCCCCGCTGATGTCGACCGCCGCCGCCTTCGAGTCCGTGACGGACGAGTTCACCTTCGTCGTCGGCCCCGTCCTCGCGACGGCGCTGTGCACCGGCGTGCACCCGGCGGCCGGGCTGATCGCCGAGGCCGCCCTGACACTGGTCGGCGGAGTTCTCTTCGCCGCCCAGCGCTCCACCCAGCCCGCACCCCGTGACGCCGCGACCGCCGCCGAGCCGCACCGCTCCGCACTGTCCGTACCGGGGGTCCGGGTACTCGCCATCACCTTCCTCGGGATCGGCGCCGTCTTCGGCGGAATGCAGGTCTCGCTGACGGCGTTCTCCGAGGAGATCGGCAGGCCGGGAGTGAACGGGCTGCTGTACGGGGTCTTCGCGGCCGGCAACATGCTGGCCGGGATCGCCTGCGGGGCCATCGCCTGGAAGAGCAGTCCGCGTCGCCGGCTGATCGTCGGCTATGTGGCCCTGACCCTGACCGCTTCCGGGCTCTGGGCGGTGCACTCCGTGCCGCTGCTGGCCGGTCTGGGGCTGCTGGTCGGCCTGTGCATCGCTCCGGCGCTGATCAGCGGGTACACGCTGGTCGAGGCGCTGGTGCCGGCATCGGCCAGGACAGAGGCCTTCACCTGGCTGACGGGCGCTGTGGCGCTCGGCCAGGCGGCCGCGGTCACGGTGGCCGGACAGCTCGCGGACTCCCACGGTGCGAGTACCGGATTCGTGGTGCCGCTGCTGGGAACGGTGCTGGCGCTGGCAACCCTGCTGGCCCTGCGCTCGAGGCTGACACCGAGGTACCGGGGACGGACGGTGGCACGTGGGATCGGTCACCGCGAGCCGGTCACGGTGGACTGATCGCTCGGAATACGTCACTATGGAACGTCGTTAGCACTCACTGAGTGAGAGTGCCAGGAGGAGCAAGTGCCGACCTATCAGTACCAGTGCACCGAGTGCGGCGAGGGCCTCGAGGCGGTGCAGAAGTTCACCGATGATGCCCTGACCGTGTGCCCGAACTGCGAGGGACGCCTGAAGAAGGTGTTCTCGGCGGTCGGCATCGTCTTCAAGGGATCCGGTTTCTACCGGAACGACAGCCGCGGCTCCTCGTCGAGCAGCACGCCGGCGACGTCGCCCGCGAAGGCATCCGGTTCCGCGCCCGCCACGTCGACGTCCTCGTCGGGGTCGTCGGGGTCGGACTCGAAGCCCGCCGCGTCGAGTTCTTCGTCGTCCGCGTCCTCGTCGGCGTCGTCGTCGTCGAGCGGCACATCGGCCGCCTAGACCGCCCGCTTGCACCACACGCTTCACCGGGACCCCGCTGATCCACTCGGCGGGGTCCCGGTCGTGTCCGCCCGGTTAGTGTGACCGCATGGTGAACGCAGAAACGGGTACAGCGGATATCGGTGTCATCGGCGGATCGGGCTTCTACTCCTTCATCGAGGACGTGACCGAGGTCCGGGTGGACACCCCGTACGGGGCTCCGAGCGACTCCCTCTTCCTGGGCGAGATCGCGGGCCGCCGGGTGGCGTTCCTCCCGCGTCACGGACGTGGCCACCACCTCCCGCCGCACCGCATCAACTACCGCGCCAACCTCTGGGCCCTGCGCTCCGTCGGCGTACGCCAGGTGCTCGGCCCGTGTGCCGTCGGCGGGCTGCGCCCGGAGTACGGGCCGGGGACCCTGCTCGTACCGGACCAGCTGGTGGACCGTACGAAGGCCCGCACGCAGACGTACTACGACGGCGAGACCCGGGCGGACGGAGCCCAACCGAACGTGGTGCATCTCGGCTTCGCCGACCCGTACTGCCCTCATGGACGCCGGGCAGCACTCGCTGCCGCACGGGGGCGCGACTGGGAGCCGGTGGACGGCGGGACCCTGGTCGTGGTGGAGGGGCCGCGCTTCTCGACCCGGGCGGAATCACGCTGGCATGCGGCGATGGGCTGGTCGGTGGTCGGTATGACCGGGCATCCGGAGGCGGTACTCGCCCGTGAACTGGGGCTCTGCTACACGACGATGACCCTGGTGACGGACCTCGACGCGGGGGCCGAAGCCGGCGAGGGCGTCAGTCACGGGGAGGTGCTCGAGGTGTTCTCCGCCAACGTCGACCGGCTGCGGTCGGTGCTGTTCGACGCGGTGGCCGCGCTGCCTGCGAACAAGGACCGCGACTGCGCGTGCGTGCGCGCGCTGGACGGACTCGACACCGGAATCGAGCTGCCCGGGGTGTAGCTGCCCGGGATCGAGCTGCCTTGAGGCCGCCGACGTCACCCCGGTGAACCCGGCAGCCGTCGACCAGGTCGCAGCCCGGCCCTGGACGTAGAGGGCCTGGCAGATCGTCTCGTGGGCCACGTGCATCTCCGGCCGGTCGGGAAACCGGGACCGCAGAGCCTGGCAGATCTGCTCGGGGCTCGACCGCAGGTCCAGGTGACGCCGGATGAAGTCCCTCGGCGCAGCGTTCTTCTTCCCCGGCTCGGGGCGGGGGACGGGCACGACGAAGGCGACGCCTCCTGATGGATCGGGGGCGTCGCCTTCTCATTGCCTCTACAGGCGTGGCGGCCGATGCGGCCACTCCTCGCACGTCCGCACTCGATCCCGGCGATCCGACAGGCTTCCCTGCCGGCCCTGTTGCATGAGCTGGACGTACGCCGCCCGCTCACGGGTCAGATGGGTGCGCCGAGGGGACGGCGGACCGCCGGCATGGGTTCCGGCGGTCCACCGTCCCTTTCTAGGCGAGCGTGATCGCGTAGATCTCGACGCGGGAGTCGTCCGGCAGCGAGACCGAACGGACCGTCTTGCCCCCGTCGAGTTCGGCGGCCGTGCCGAAGAACCGGATGGACGGCCCGTCGACACCGCTGCCCTGCTTGATGCGGTGCGGCATGTCGAGGACGACCGTGCTGCCGACCGGCGCGGAGCCCGCCCAGTCGCCGAACGTCACCGGTGCCTCGGTGCTGCTGCCGTCCGTGTAGTGCACGGTCAGTGTGGTGGTGACAGGACCGTTGTGCGCCGAGCCGACGAGCCGCAGCGCACTGTGCTGTCCGGCGGGCAGCAGGAGGGCCTGCCCGCGCGCTTCGAGGAAGTTGTTCGCCGTGCCGGTGGGGTCCGGTGCGTCGTACGTCACCCCGTCCCATGTGACCGGCCCCGCCTTGGGCAGCAGGTCGCCGTCATAGCTCCAGCCATGCCCGTCGAAGTCGCCCTCGTCGGAGTTCGCCACCGTGGCCGTGCCGTCGTGGTTGAGGTCCGCGCGCAGATTCACGGCGCACTGCCCGTTCGTCTCACTCGCGCAGGTCGTGGCGGCTCCCACCGCGACGGTGGCCTTGCGGGTGACCGCGTTCGCCCCTCGGCCCGCGACCTTCACCTCCACCGGGTAGGACCCGGCGGCGACGCCCGGCGGCACGGTGATGTCGAGCGACACCTTCTTCTGCACCGGAAGGTGTCCGGAATCGATCACCAGTGGTGAACGCAGTGCCGTCGTGGCCTTCCAGCCGCTGGGCACCTTCGCCGTGACCGACACGTTCAGCTTGCCGGGTGCCTGCCCCAGGACGTCCAGCGTGAACTTCGCGGTCTGCGCGGTGTCGCCAGTGGGGACGACCGCGGAGGCGGGACGCAGCGACGCGTCGACGTGCTTGCGGCTGTCGGGGGACGCCTGATTGACGGATGGCGGCTGGGCGCCCTTGCCCGTGCCCCAGGAGGACGGGGAGGTCCCGAGCCGGTGGGCCAGGGTTCCGCCGTGCGCGAGCTTGTTCCAGCTCAGCCAGGTCTGGGGTACGTCCCGGCCGTTCAGGGCCACGCTCTGCACGTACCGCTTCGTGTCACTCGCTCCGGGTGCCCCGATCGTCAGCGTGCCGCCCTGGCCCTTGGTGCCGCGTGCCTTGGGGTAGCTGCCGATCCGGACGGTCGCCGACGCGAACTGCGGGCTGGACACGGCCAGGAAGTCGCCGCCGCTCATCGTCGGGTAGAGGCCGAGCGAGGAGAAGACGTACCAGGCCGACATGGTGCCCAGGTCGTCGTTGCCCGTCATCCCGTCCGGCCCGTCGGTGAACAGCGTCATCGCCGCACGCACCACGGTCGCGGTCTTCGCCGGAGCGCCGACCCAGTTGTACATGTACGGGGCGTGCAGATCCGGCTCGTTGTTCGGGTTGTACGTCGACTTGCCGTAGTAGTCGTACGGCTGCGAGATCCAGTCGTTCCGAGCGGTGCCCGCCGGGTCGGTGAGCAGTTTGTCGTGGACGAAGAAGGAGTCGAGCCGCTTCTCGGTGGCGCTCCGGCCGCCCATCAGGCTGACGAGACCAGCCGGGTCCTGCGGCACCAGCCACTGGTACTGGTACGCGCCGCCCTCGTGGAACTGGTGCGCCGCCTCGACCGGGTCGTACGGCGTGAGCCAGGTGCCCTCGGCCGTCCGCGGCCGGAACTGCTGGATCGAGGAGTCCCACAGGTTCCGGTACCACTGCCCGCGCGCGGCGAACATCCGGGCGTCGGACTTGTGTCCGAGCCGGTCGGCCATCAGCGCGAGCGACGCATCGGCGGCGGAGTACTCCATCGTCGCCGACGCCGGGTGCTTGCAGTCGTTGTCACCGCCCTTGTCCGCACAGTCCTTGCCGAGCTCGAGACCTGACGGGATGTAGCCGCGCTCGGTGTAGTACTCCGAGCCCGAGCGTCCGTTGTACGACGAGTCGGCGGGCGGGGTGCTGGTCGCGTTCTTCTTCAGCAACGCGTAGGTCTCTGCCTCGTGTCCGGCGAGGAGACCCTTCGACCAGGCCTCTACGAGGAAGGGGGTGACCGGGTCACCGGTCATGATGTTGGTCTCGCTGTTGGCGAGCGCCCAGCGGGGCAGCCAGCCGCCGTCCCGGCCGGCCGCGACGACCGACAGCGCGACGTCCCGGGCCACCTTCGGCTCCAGCATCTGCAGAAGCTGGTTCTGCGGCCGGTAGGTGTCCCAGAGGGAGAAGTTCTGATACGGCGTGTAGTCCTTCGCCGTGTGCGTCTTGTCGTCGAACCCCTGGTACAGGCCGTCGACGTCACCGGCAAGGTTCGGGTGCAGCTGGCTGTGGTACAGCGCGGTGTAGAAGGCCTTCTGCCGGTCCGCCGCGCCTCCGCCGACCCGGATGGAATCCAGCTGCTTCTTCCAGGTGTCCTGCAACGCCTTGCGCGTGGCGTCGAAGTCGAAGGACTCCTTGGTCTCCGCGGCCAGGTTCTTACGGGCGCCCTCCACACCTGTGTAGGACAGCCCCACCTTGAGGACGGCGTCCCGGTCGGTGGTTGCGTCGAAGGTCACCCAGGCGCCTTTCTGGCCGCTCCCCTCCGCATCGCGGGTGTCGGGCTCGGGGTCTGCGCCGTCCCACGTGCCGTAGGCCTTGAAGGGCCGGTCGAAGGTGGCACTGAAGTACACCGTGTGCTCGTCGTGTCCGGCGCAGAAGCCCCCGGCGTGCACCCTGCCCTCGATGGTGCGGTCGCCGACGACGTGCACCTCGGAGTCCAGCACGGACTGGTTGGCCTTGCCCGTGTTGAACAGGACGTTGGCCGAACCGGTGGAGGGGAAGGTGTAGCGCTGCCACCCGGTGCGTTCGGTGGCGGTGAGTTCCGCGTCGACGTCGTACTTCTTCAGCCCCACCCGGTAGTAACCGGGGCTGGCCTGCTCGTCGTCGTGGCTGTACGGGGAGCGGTAGGCGTTCGGGTCCACGGAGTCGACCGCGCCCGTGGTCGGCATGATGGGCAGCTCGCCCATGACACCGCAGCCGACGCCGGAAAGGTGCGTCTGGCTGAATCCGTAGATCGAGTCCTGCTTGTAGTCGTAGCCGCCCTGGCCGCCGGTGTCCGGACTGACCTGGACCATGCCGAACGGCGCGCTCGCCCCGGGGAAGGTGTTGCCGAAGTTCTGGGTTCCGACGAACGGATTGACCAGATCGATCGGTTCCGCGTCCGCGGCGGCGGCAGGCTGGGCCATGCCGACCACTCCACCACCCACGAGTACGGCGGCCATCAGACCGGCTGTTATACCGGAAGCACGGGGACGGAACGGTCTGAAAGCAAACCGCATGGGGTATTTCCCTTCGAGTCCTGACACAATGACAACGTTGTCACACTGTTCGTTGGCACCGTAACCCCCGACCGCCCCGGATGTCACTGGTTGAGCGGGGGTCAAATCCTGACGCGATGGATCGACTTCGCAGAATGTGGTGCCCCGCGTCCTACCGCGACGTGTCCGGCGATCGGGTCGGTGGCGTCGGACGCGAGCTCCCGCCGCTTCGCCTCGTCGTCGGTGGGTAGCCGGGAGCGCAGGATGTGCCGGCGGTGTACCTGCGGATGCCCGATGCCCGATGCCGTCAGAACGTCGTCGATCAGTCGGAATTGGATCCCGTCGCACCGCCGGATCGCACACCGGGCCACGGCGCAGTCGTCGGGATCCAGCTCAAGCCGATGGGCGACCTCTTCGGCCGCCCGCTCGACCGTGACGGCACAGGGGTCCTGGCTCGCATCCCGGCCGAGGCTTTCGAGTGAAGCCCTTCATCCGTCGAAGTCGACGGGGAATCTGGCGCGGGACGATCCGGGTTCAGCGGGTGCGGATGCGCCACTCGACGGCACACGGAGGGCGGACGTAGCTCGCCGGATCGAGCTGCCTGAGCTCGATCCGGACCCGGCGGGGTGGCCGTAGCCAGCAGAGCCATGACACCCCCGTCGGCTTGCCTGGTCACGGCTCGTACGGGTACCGGGGTTATCCACAACGTGTGGGTTTTCCACAGGCCGCGGCCGGATTCCTGCGGAAGGTGAATGGTGAGGGGCGTCCGGCATTGTCGCCGCCGGACGCCCCTCACGCTCCGGATTTCCTTCACCGCAGGTGGTGTTTGCCATGTTCCCGTCCGTTCCCGATACCCGTCCGGCTCCCCCCGCACCGCTCGGGGTGCCACCGTTCGCCCCCCTGCGCGTACGCGGCAGCCGTGCCGGACGGCTGCGCCGGGTGATACGCGGACAGCGCCGCGCGATGGCGGCTGGACTCGCCCTGGCCTCTGCCGCCCTCGCCGCTTCGGGCCTGAGCGCCTCGGGCACCGGCACACCGGGTGCGGGCGGCGTCGCCGTTGCGGGCAGTGCGCCGCCGGCCCCGGAGCGGCGTCCTGTGCGACGGGTGTCCGCGGCGGTACGGATCGCGGATGCGGCGACGGTGCGGCTGCTCCGTGCGGGCGACCGCGTCGATGTGATCGCCTCGCAGGACGGAGACCCCGTTGCCCGGGTGGTGGCGAAGGACGTACAGGTGGAGGACGTGCCGCGCGCCATGGAAGGCGCCGGGCACGGATACCCGGGGACGGACGGCGACGGCGCGACACCTGCGGGAAGCGGCGCCCTGGTGGTCCTGTCTGTGGAACGGGACACCGCGGCGGCCCTGGCGGGCGCCGGCGTTTCGGGTCGTCTCGCGGTGGTGGTGTCCCATGCCGACCAGCACTGATCTTCCGTCAACTCACTCGCAGGAAGTGTCCGATTGGACAGTGCAACCTTCTGGCGCCTTATGTGGCGGGGCAGTTCGCTCCCCGTACGGCACACCCAGAGGAGGGCTCATCCGTGAGCAACAAGAAGGTCAGTCTGCTGGACGGCTTCAAAGCCTTCCTGATGCGCGGCAATGTGATCGACCTCGCGGTCGCCGTCGTCATCGGTGCCGCATTCACCGACGTCGTGAACGCGGTCGTCAAGGGGATCATCAATCCGCTGGTGGGGGCCTTCGGCACCCAGGACCTGGAGAAGTACAGCTCCTGTCTCCAAGGTCCCTGTGTCGTGGATCCGGACACCGGAAAAATGGACGGGATCGAGATCCTGTGGGGCTCGGTGCTGAGCGCCGCACTCAGCTTCCTGATCACCGGCGCCGTCGTCTACTTCCTGATGGTGATGCCGATGGCGAAGTACCTCGCCAGGCGGGCAGCCGCTCAGGCTGCCAAGGAAGGCGTTCAGGAAACGATGGAGGTGAGCGAACTGGAGGTGCTGAAGGAAATCCGCGACGCTCTGGTATCCCGGCGCAACCAGGCGTAGCAACCGGGTCGCACGTGCCGGATCACACGTGGTGGGGCGGCTTCTCGTCGAGGAAGCGGGCCAGATCGGCGGCGCTGCCACCGGCAGGAGCCCGCTCGCCCCACCCCTGGTCCGTATCGTCCGCGGACTGCGTGTCCAGGGGATCGTCGAAGATCAGAGGCGGCTTGGGCCTGGGCTCCTGCGACGGCTTCGACTCTCGCGGTCCGGAGGCGGGGGCGGTACTCATACGTCCAGGGTACGGCGACGCTCTCCGGCCGTTCATAGCCGGCCTTACCGGTTCTTCGGCCCGCGTCTCATCGGTCCTTCGGTTCGCGTCTCATCGGTCCTTCGGATCGAGCAGCCACAGGCCGAGGACGACGAGGAACGACAGGCCGAGGAAACCCGCGCCCCACCAGGCTGTTCCTGTGTTGCCCTCCATCCATTCGTCGATCAGCACCGTCAGACCCCAGAGCTGCCCGACGACCACGGTCATGGCCAGAGCCAACCGGGCTGTCAGCTTCGAGGAACGCTCGGGTTCCTGGTCGGTGCCGGCTCCGGGACCGGGGCCGGTGTGCCGCACCCGCGGGTCGCCGTAACCGCTGGTGGCGCGGATCTGGGGGTAGCGCTCGCGTACGGGTCGGTTCAGTTCGGGGCTGGCGCTGCCCGGCTGGTACTCGGGGTACCGGTGCCCGGAGGCCTCCTGGTCGGCACCGGGTTCCGGGCGCTCCGAGGGCTGTCGGGGGTTCGTCATGACCGCCCGCCCGTGGCTCCGGTCCCTCCGGTGGCGCTGCCGGACGGCTCGGCGCCCGGCACGCCGGCACTCGACGAGGCCGCCGGGGGTGGTGCTTCCACGCCGCCGCTGACTCCGGGACAGCCGATCCGGGCAGCCAGGTCCGGACGGTCCTCGCCGAACTGACGGCACAGCCCGTCCTCGACGCTCTCGCCCGAACGGGTGGTACCCACGGCCCAGATGCTGCCGTCGGTCTGCTCGGTGAGCACCACCTTGGGCAGTCCGCGGGGCGGCGGCCCCGCGGTGACTTCGCCGGTCCGGGCGTCGAAGACGCCTTCATGGCAGGGGCAGTAGAGCTCCCCCTCCGGGCCCCGGTCGTTGCGCCAGAGAACGGCGCAGGCGAGATGGGTGCAGATCGCGGAGTAGCCGACGAGGGTGCCGTCGTCCATCCGTACGGCGACTGCACGGTCCTCCTCCCCGGGGTAGCGGAAGGAGAGGGACTGGCCGGGCAGCAGCTGCGTGGCGATCTGCTTCGGCTTGGGGGCCTTGCCGTCCTCCTCGTCCCCGTGACGGTGGAGGATCCCACCCGCCACCCCCAGTCCGCCGAGCGCGAGGCCGCCGGAGACGGTGGTCACGATCCGGAGGTAGTCGCGCCGGGTGGTGAGCGAGTCGGCGGCAATCCGGTCGTGGAGTGCCTCGCGGGGGTCGCCGCCGGAGTTCCGGTCGCTGCCGGGCTGCTGTTCGGTGACGCTCATCGGCGGACGTCCTTTCCGTTGATCTCGACGACGGGAAGGCCTCCGGGCACGGGCCACTGGACCCGGTCGGCGGGGACGACCATGGCCACACCGGTGCGGACCTCGCTCTCGCCGAAGACGAAGGTGTCGGCGACCTGGACACCGGGCCGCTCGGCCTGGAGCTCCTCGAGGGTTCCGTAGAAGAGCGCTCCGGTCGGGCAGACGGTGGCGCACATGGGGGCGAGTCCGTAAGCGGTGCGGTCGTAGCAGAGGTTGCACTTCATCTGCAGCTTCGCCTGGAGGTCGATCTTCGGGACGCCGAAGGGACAGGCGTTGACGCAGTTCGCGCAGCCGATGCAGCGGGTGGTGTCGGCCTGCTGCACCACACCGTCCGCGGTGACCAGGATCGCGTCGGCGGGGCAGACCTCCGCGCAGGGGGCCACGGGGTCCTCGCAGTGCATGCAGACCGTGGGGAGGGAGGCGACCGAACTGCCCTCGTCGGTGTAGTCGAGGTGAATCATCGACTTGCCGCGGTGCGAGTCGCATTCCCGGCAGGCGGAGACACAGGCCTGGCAGCCGATGCAGCGCCCCGGGTCGATGAAGATCGTTCTGCCCATCATGCGGCTTCAGCTCCTGTCCGAGGTGCCACGGCCCTGCGGAGACGTGGGCGGCAGCGGGTCGGTCCGGGACACCTGGGTCTCGGGGTAGGCGACGTGGCCGGGTGCGACGGGGGGCGCGGGCACCTCGTCGATCTTTTCGGCGTGCTCGATCCGGCAGGCGCACACCTTGTACTCGGGGATCTTGGAACGGGGGTCGAGGGCATCGATGGTGAGTGCGTTGGCCGAGGTGGGAACCGGCCAGTGGTACGGGATGAAGACCGTGTCGGGGCGGATCGCCTCGGTGACCAGTGCGGGGAAGACTTCGCTGCCGCGCCGGGTGACGACGCGGACGGGTTCGCCGTTGCGGAAGCCGTGCGAGGGGTGGACCTCCGCCCAGGGCCGCGGGGTCTGCTCGACGAGGGCGCCCAGCCGGCGCGTCTGGTTGCCGGAGAGGAAGTGGGCGACGGTGCGTCCGGTGGTGAGGGACATGGGGTGCTCGTCGTCGTACGGGTCCATCGGCGGGTGCCATTCGACGACCTGCATATGGATCCTGCCGTCGGGGTGGTAGGTCCTGCCGTCCTCGAAGAGGCGCGGGGTGCCCGGATGGTCGGTCGAGGGACACGGCCAGGCGATGCCGCCGGTCTCCTCCAGGCGTTCGTAGGTGATGCCGGAGTAGTCGATGACGGTCCCGGCGGACGCGATCCGCAGCTCGTCGAAGACCGCCCGGGAGTCGGCGAACGCGAACTTGTCGCCGGCTCCCAGGCGCCGGGCGAGCTCGCACATCACCCAGGTGTCGGTCCGTACACCGGGGGGAGGGTCCTGCGCCTTGTTGTGCTTGACCACACGGGCTTCGGCGTTGGCCATGACGCCCTCGTCCTCGGCCCAGGTGGTGACGGGGAAGACGACATGCGCGTTGGCCGCGGTCTCGGAGAGGAAGAAATCGAACTGGGCATGGAATTCCGTGGCGTCGTAGCCCTCCTTGACCACGCGGTAGTTGGGGAGGGAGACGAAGGGGTTGTTGCAGATGCCGATCAGTCCGCGGATCTCGCGGCGCTGCATCTGCCAGACCATTTCCATCATCGATGTTCCGGCGGCCGGGAGTTCGGATTCCTCGATGCCCCAGATCTCGCAGATCTGGCGCCGGTGTTCCTCGTTGCGGATCGAGCGCCCGCCGGGGAGGAGATCGGACTTCTGGCCGTGCTCGCGGCCGCCCTGTCCGTTGCCCTGCCCGGTGAGCGTGCCGTAGCCGGCGCCGGGTTTGCCGATGTGGCCGGTGGCGGCGCAGAGGTTGATCACGGTGAGGCAGTTCTCGACGCCCTGCGAGTGGTGCTCGATGCCCCGGGCGTGCCAGGCCATGGCCTTGGGCGCCCTCGCGAAGGCACGGGCCACCTGGACGATCTGCTCCGCGGGGACGCCGCAGATGTCGGCGGCGCGGGACGGCGGGTACTCGGCGGCCTTGGCCCGGACCTCGTCCCAGCCGGTGGCGTGGGCCGCGAGGTAGGTCTCGTCGGTGAGGCCTTCGGCGATGATCACGCTGAGCACGGAGTTGAAGAAGGCGGAGTCGGTGCCCGGTTTGAGCGCGACATGGATGTCGGCGGTGCGGGCGATCGCCGTCTCGCGCGGGTCGATCACGATCAGGGTGGCGCCGCGGTCCCGGGCTCCCCAGACGTACTGGGTCAGCACGGGGAAGCACTCGCCGACGTTGGAGCCGGCGATCAGGAGGCAGTCCGTCAGCAGGATGTCGGAGAAGGGGTTGCCGGCCCGGTCGATGCCGAAGGCGAGCTTGTTGGCGCCGGCGGCGCTGACCATGCAGAGCCGGCCGTTGTAGTCGACGTGCCGGGTCCTGAGCGCGACCCTGGCGAATTTGCCGACGAGGTAGGTCTTCTCGGAGTAGAGACTGGCACCGCCGAGAAGCCCGAACGCGTCATTTCCGTGGGCCTGCTGGATGCGCTTGATCTCGGAGACGGTGAAGTCGAGCGCCTCGTCCCAGGAGACCTCCCGGAAGTCCTCGTCGCGCGAGCGGCGCATGAGCGGGGCGGTGAGCCGGTCGGGGTGGTTGACCTGCTGGTAGGCACTGATGCCCTTGGGACAGAGCCGCATCCGGTTGATGTCGTGGTTGCGGGGCTCGACTCCGAAGACCTTGCCGCCCCGGTCCACGCGCAGATACATCCCGCACTGGACGCCGCAGAAGCAGCAGTGGGTGGGGACGAGTGTCTCGCCGTCCTGGTCGGCGTGCCACCGGTCGGCCGGGATGCCTCCGGCGTCCCGGAATCCGCGGGTGCCGGGAGGTGCGAGGGAGGGGTCGAGGGGCACGGCCGTACGGCGGTCGGCTGCGCGTGGATCCGCGGTCACTTGAAGCCCTTCTTCACCTGGGAGAGGTAGGCGCTGCCCCGCAGCACCCTTTTGCAGCGCGGGCAGTACTCGGCCCATGCGTCGAAGCCGAGGTCGAGGTCGCGCATCGTGCCGCGCAGGTTCTCGACGTACGGCCCGGTGTCGATGGGTTCCTCGCAGCGGCGGCAGGCGAAGACCTGGTCGTCCTGGCGGCCGGTGTACTTGAACAGCTGCATCCCGACCGCCGCCGGGCGCTGCACGATGTGGAAGAACTTCCCGAACGGGATGTAGATGAGGGTGAAGACCACCGACACCATGTGCAGGATCGCCAGGAACTCGTAGCCGCCGCCGTGCAGGAAGAGCGAGGAGAAGGTGAGCAGCAGACCCGTCACGGAGACGACGATCAGGGCGAGCAGCGGCACCATGTCGTAGGCGAAGCGCTGACCGGTGATGGCGCCGCGGTCCTTCATCCGGCGCCAGAGGAAGTAGGCGGCTCCGGGGATGACCATGACGGCGGCGATGTCGAGGCCGTGGAACATCAGCCAGCCGAGGATGTTCAGCGAGTCGAAGCCGAGGATCTTGAAGCCCCAGATACGCATCTCGTAGCCGGGGCCCGAGCCGCTGCCCGAGGTGAAGGTGAACCAGCCCCAGGTCAGCGGAAAGGTGATCAGCGAGGCGAGGATGCAGCCCCAGAAGATCAGCTGGTGGGCGGCCCAGCGGGCGTGCGACCGGGCACCGAGGAACTTCTGGAAGCCCAGGTAGGTCGCGATCATCTTCGGCAGGGCGGTGGGAGCCTTGCGGAAGTTCTCGGCCGAGAACAGGCTGCCCCAGCCTCGGGTGAAGAGGCGGCGTGCGCCGGGGGCGGAGATCCAGACCGTGTAGCGGTAGGCGACGCCGAAGGCGAGGAAGACGGTGGCCACGGCGTACGGGAGGAGCGCCGAGTCGAAGTTGTGGAGCAGACGGCTGCCGAGCACGATCGCGAGGATCAGCAGGACGGAGACGACGACACCGGCCAGGGCCGCCCGGGCGTTGAGGGACCGCGGGACGATTCCCGCCGCCTTCGCGGCGACGGCGGAGGCGGGACCCGAGGTCCGGCCGTCCGCCCCGCCGGGATCACCGGTGTGGGTACCGGGGTCGGACTGCGTGGGTGCGGCGGGCTCTTCTGGTGGCTCGGTCACCCGGCCACCGTAGGGCTGTATGGCGCGTTTGGTCCTGTTATGAGCATCCGCAGGATGAGGGAGTCGCCCGTGTGGCCCCGGCCCACGGACCGACTGCGTCCGCTCGTTCCCTCTCCCCCGCGATCACCGGTACGTTCGCCGGGACACGGCACCGCCGCACATCACGAGGAGCCCGGAATGACCGAGGAACCACGCCTCTTGGGACCGCTGGACGCGCTGACGGACGTCGACGGGATCCGTGTCGGCCATGCCCGGGTTCCCGGCGAGGGCGCGCTGAGCGGGACCACCGTCGTCCTGGCTCCCGAGGGCGGCGCCGTCGCCGCCGTCGACGTACGCGGTGGCGGCCCGGGCACACGGGAGACGGACGCTCTCGATCCGCGCAATCTGGTGCAGCGGATCGACGCGGTGGTCCTCACGGGCGGCAGCGCGTACGGGCTGGATGCCGCGTCCGGGGTGATGGTCTGGCTGGAGGAGCAGGGGCGCGGGGTCCGGGTCGGCCCCGACCCCGCCCACGTGGTTCCGGTCGTGCCCGCCGCCTGCCTGTTCGACCTGGGCCGGGGCGGTGACTGGCGTGCCCGGCCCGACGCCGCGACCGGCCGCGCCGCGGTGGAGGCGGCCGCGGCATCGGAGCCGGGGGCGGCGGTCCCCGAGGGCACAGTGGGTGCGGGCACGGGCGCGGTGGCCGGACAGCTCAAGGGGGGCGTCGGCACGGCGAGCGTGCGTCTGGCCTCGGGTGCCACGGTCGCCGCCCTGGTCGCGGTGAACGCGGCCGGCTCCGTGGTCGATCCGCGGACCGGAGTGCTGTACGGGGAGTACGGCGCCGGCGAGCCCTCGGTGCACCCTGCGCCGGAGGTCCATGCGGCCGCCCGGCTGCGCCTGGAGGAGCTCCGGGAGACGAAGGCAGGACGCCCCTTCAACACCACGATCGCCGTCGTCGCCACCGACGCCGACCTCACCCGCGCCCAGGCGCAGAAGCTCGCAGGCACGGCGCACGACGGCATGGCGCGCGCCGTGCGGCCGGTCCACCTGCTCAGTGACGGGGACACCGTGTTCGCCCTGTCGACGGGACGGTTTCCGCTGCCTCCGGAGCCCGTGGCGGAGCTGAACGACATCCTGGCAGCGGGCGCTGACGTGCTGGCCCGCGCCATCGTGAAGGCCGTACGGGCGGCTCGGGGCGTCGACGGCCCTGGGGGTGCGTTCCCCTCGTACGGCGACCTCTACGGCACCGTCTGAGAAGGCCGGGAACTTTCTGCGTGCGCGGTACGTTTTTTGCGAACCCCGGTCACGATGTCAGACCCAGGGACTACGTTATGCACGCATCAAGTAACGCGCGGCGACGGCCTGGAGACAGCACCTTGAGCGATCCGTACGAGACAACCGAGCAGCACCTCGAGCGACTCCTGCGATGCGCCCTCAACTCCTTCGACCTGTCCGACAGCACCATCGACCGGCTCGGGACGGCGCTTGCGCACAGCAGCGCGCTGCATTCGTCCCACCACAGTGCGGCTCTCCACCGCGAGACCCACAGGCACACCTACCTGCTCTCGGACGGCACTGCTCTGACCCTGTGGGAGCTGGTGCACGGCAGCGGCCGGGACACCGGATCCCCCCGCAGACACGAGCTGTACGACGACGAGGGCGATGCCCGGATCGCCGCCGCACGACTGGCCGGAGGCTTCTGGGACACCCCGGCCTTCGGTGACGAGAGCCTCCAGTCCGACCTGGAGGTCCTGACGCTGCTGATGGCGGCGCCCCCGGTCCCGCTGCCCCGTATGTACGCCCCGGACAATTCGGCGGACCATGCCCGCCGCGTCCTGCGCCGCGCGGAGAACAGCGACCACCCGGGCGCCGAGACGGCCGGGCTGCTCCGGGCCGCCTTCGCCCACCACATCACGCAGATCTTCGGACGCCAGTGCCGTGTCGAGGGACGGGACGCCGGTTTCACGCTCTACGAGCACGCCTTCCTGCTCCTCGACGGCAGCGAGACGAGTCTGTGGGAGGTCGAGCACACGGCCACGCCGGACGGCCGCCACATGTGCGAGGTCTACGGGGACGAGGAATCCGCACGTCGTGCCATGGAGAGCCGCACACGGATCTGCTGACCGGCGCCCGTTGCAGGCAGGCAGATCGAGCGGCACGGATGAACGCACGTGGCCCGTACCTCCCCGGCCGGGGAGGTACGGGCCGCCGTCGACGTCACGGGATCGACGGGATCAGCTCGTCAGCGCCGGCTCCTTGGAGATGCCGTCATCCGGTGCCGAGTCCGCCGGCTCTCCGCCGCCCTCCAGGTGCACCTGCGGCCTGGCCGGCAGGGCGAACATCACCACGAAGATCACCGCGAGGACTCCGGCCACCCACCACAGCGAATCCTGGAACGCGTCCACGAACGCCGGGCCCACCGCTTCCGGGGCCAGCCGGTCGCTGATCGATCCGAAGAAGACGACCGAGACGAGGCCGAGCCCCAGGGCGGTGCCCATCTGCTGCACCGTGTTGATGAGTCCGGAAGCCGATCCGGAGTGCTCCTTCGGCACCCCGGAGAGCACCGCGTCCGTCAGCGGAGCGACGATGAGCCCCATGCCCACGCCCATGATCACCAGGGGCGCGGCCATCTGCCAGGCCGTGATGCCCATGCCGTACCGCGCCGCCTCCCCGATGTAGAGCAGCAGCCCGGCGATCATCAGCAGCGCGCCCGCCTGGAGGACCTTGCGGCCGAAGCGGGGTACCAGTTTCTGTACGGAGATACCGGCGGCCACCGAGACGGCGATCGAGAACGGGATCCCGGTCGCACCGGCCCGCAGCGCACTCCAGCCGAGGCCCATCTGCATGTAGAGCGTCCAGACCAGGAAGAAGATGCCGAGGGCGATACCGAAGGTCAGCTGCACGGCGACACCCGCGGCGAAGCTCTTGACCTGGAACAACGACAGTTCGATGAGCGGCGAGCCGTCCTTGCGCGCCTTCTGCCGTTCGTATGCGATGAGCCCCGCGAACACCAGGAGGCTGGCAGCCATCGACACGTGCCCCCACACCGGCCAGTCCAGGTCGCGACCGCGGGTCAGCGGATAGAGCAGCATGAGCAGGCCCAGCGTCACCAGGACCACCCCGACCAGGTCGAGACGGAGTGCCTTCGGCGCCTTGGACTCGCTGATGAACTTGCGCCCCAGGATCAGCCCGGCGATGCCGACCGGAAGGTTGATCAGGAAGATCGGCCGCCACTGCAGACCGAAGAGGTTCCACTCGGTGAGCAGCGCACCCAGCAGCGGCCCGGAGACCGCGCCGAGCCCGACGATCGCACCGAAGAGGCCGAAGACCTTGCCGCGCTCGTGTGCCGGGAAGGTGGCGTGCACGATCGACAGCACCTGCGGCACCATCAGTGCGGCCATGCCGCCCTGCAGAATGCGGGAGGCGACCAGCATCTCCGGGTTCGCCGCGAAGCCGCAGAGGGCCGAGGCGATCGTGAAGCCGCCGATGCCGATGAGGAAGAGCCGTTTGCGGCCGTAGATGTCACCGAGCCGGCCGCCGGTGATCAGGCCGGCCGCGAAGGCCAGGGCGTATCCGGCGGTGATCCACTGGATCGAGGAGAACGAGGCGCCGGTGTCCCGCGTGATGCTCGGGATGGCGATGTTGACGATCGTGACATCGACCAGGTCCATGAAGGCGGCGGTCATGACGATGGCGAGTGCGAGCCAGCGGCGCCGGTCCGCCGGCGCCACCGGCTCCGTGGGTGCTGCGGGGCCGGCCGCCGTGGACGGCAGGGATTCGGAAGAAGTCATAGGAAGAAACTACTGACCCATTAGGTCAGGTCGTGTCCTGATGGACCGGCATCCTGGATCCATGACGGATACCCCGGCACGACTGCTGAATCTGCTGTCGCTCCTCCAGACACCGCGCGAGTGGCCGGGCAGCGAGCTGGCCGAGCGCCTCGATGTCAGCCCGCGCACCATCCGCCGTGACATCGACCGCCTCCGCGACCTCGGCTATCCGGTCGAGGCGTCGCGCGGCTCCATCGGCGGCTACCGCCTGGTCGCGGGCGCGGCCATGCCCCCGCTCCTGCTGGACGACGAGGAAGCGGTGGCCATCGCGGTGGGGCTGAGGGCCGGAGCAGGGCATGCCATCGAGGGCGTCGACGAGGCGTCCGTACGGGCGCTTGCCAAGCTGGAGCAGGTCCTTCCCTCACGGCTGCGCCACCGGGTCTCCTCCCTGCAGAAGGCCACCGTGCCCCTCACTCGCGGCGACGGATCCACCATCGACCCGCAGACGCTGACGGTGATCGCTTCGACGGTCACCGGACGGGAGCGCTTGCGCTTCGCCTACCGGTCCGGCGACGGCACCGCGTCGAAACGGCAGGTCGAACCGTACCGGCTGGTCAGCACGGGCAGCCGCTGGTATCTCGTCGCCTACGACCTGGACCGTGAGGACTGGCGCACCTTCCGGGTGGACCGGGTGAGCGACCCGTTCGCCACGGGGGCCCGTTTCACCCCGCGCGAACTGCCCACCGAGAGCGGGGACGCGGCCGAGTTCTTCGCCCGGTCGATGTCCCGGATGCAGCCGGATCTACGCATCGACGTGACGTTCAGGGCCCCGGCGGACTTCGTGACGGCGCGGCTGCCCGCGTCGCTCGGCGTTCCGGAGCCGACCGGTGAGCACAGTTGCCGGCTGCGCTCGGTCTCCTCGGACTCACTGGAGTGGGTGGCGCTGCGGCTGGCCCTGGTGAACTGCGAGTTCACCACGCACGGGCCCTCGTCACTGGTGACGTACCTGAGCGATCTGGGCGCCCGCCTGACCCGCGCGTCGTCGGCGGCCGGGCCCGGGGCGGAGAAGAAATGAATGAGCCCCGGCGCCGGGGGGGGTGGGCGCCGGGACTCAGCTCATGGGACCGGTAGGAGACCGGTCGTCGGGCCGGTGCGAACCGGCTTGATTGGGAGGTTACGGGTTATTGGCTCACGCCGCAGCGTCAAAGCCCGTGTCGTGAGCCATTCGCTTCAATTCGAGTAGTGCGTGCTTCTCGATCTGGCGGATCCGCTCCCGCGTCAGACCGTGCTGCTTGCCCACTTCGGTGAGGGTCCGCTCACGGCCGTCCTCGATTCCGTACCGCATCCGGATGATGGAGGCGGTGCGGTTGTCGAGCTTGCCGATCAGGTCCTCGAGCTCCTCGCTGCGCAGCAGCGTCATCACGGACTGCTCGGGCGACACCGCGGAGGTGTCCTCCAGCAGGTCACCGAACTGCGTGTCACCGTCGTCGTCCACGGACATGTTGAGACTGACCGGGTCACGGGCCCAGTCCAGGACGTTGCCGACGCGCTCGGCGTTGGAATCCAGCTCGGCTGCGATCTCGGAGTGCTCCGGGTCGCGGCCGTGCTCGCGGTTGAACTCTCGCTGCACCCGGCGGATCCGGCCGAGCTCCTCCACGAGGTGGACGGGGAGCCGGATCGTGCGGGACTGGTCTGCTATCGAACGGGTGATGGCCTGTCGGATCCACCACGTCGCATACGTGGAGAACTTGAAGCCCTTGGCGTAGTCGAACTTCTCGACCGCGCGCACCAGGCCCGCGTTGCCCTCCTGGATCAGGTCGAGCAGCGGCAGACCCGCTCGCGGGTAGCGCCGGGCCACGGCAACGACGAGCCGGAGGTTGGAACGGATGAATATGTCCTTGGCGCGCTCGCCCTCGGCGACCAGCGCCTCGAGCTCCTTGCGCTTCGCTCCGCCGGCCTCGCTCTCCACATCACCGTCGAGGATCTGCTGGGCGTAGACGCCCGCCTCGATCGTCTGCGAGAGCTCGACCTCCTTGGCGGCGTCGAGCAGCGGCGTGCGAGCGATCTCGTCCAGGTACATGCCGACCAGGTCGCGATCGGCGATCTCCCCGCCCACGGCGCGAACGCTGCTTGCCCGGGTGGTCCCGCCGCTGGTGGCGGACGAACGTCGGGCGACGGCACGGGTTGCCATGCGTGCTCCCTTACTCAGTAGGTCGCGACACCCTTTCGAGTGCCCTGCATCCGATGGAAACAACGACTGGAATCCGGACAGAATTCCCACCGCGACCGTTCGCTTTCGAGATCATGCAGTACCCTGTCGGCCCCAGCAGGAGGACCGATGCCACATATATCGACAGGAGTGCAGGTCAGGCCCGGCACGGAGGCCGATCTGGAAGTCCTCACAGACATCTACAACCACTACGTCCGTGAGACGGCGCTCACCTTCGATACAGCTGCGTTCACTCCGGACGAGAGGCTGCCGTGGCTGCGCTCCCACCCTGAAGACGGCCCGTACCGCCTCCTGGTTGCCCAGGAGGCCTCCACGGCTGACGACGCGACCGGGGTCCTGGGTTATGCCACCAGCAGCCCGTACCGCCCCAAGGCGGCGTACAGCACGTCGGTCGAGGTGAGCGTCTACTGCGCACCCGGCGCCACGGGCCGCGGCATCGGCACACTCCTGTACAAGGCTCTGTTCGAGGCCCTGGCCGGCGAGGACATCCACCGCGCCTACGCAGGCATCGCCCAGCCGAACGAACCGTCCGCACGACTGCACGACGCCTTCGGCTTCCGCCACGTCGGCACGTACACCGAGGTGGGCCGCAAGTTCGGCCGCTACTGGGACGTGTCCTGGTACGAGAAGCCGATCCTCAGCCGAACTGCACCGAGCGCTTCGCCAGACCCATCCAGAAGCCCTCGATGACGCTGCGCCCCTGATCGAGCTCTCCCTCGGCCGCACCCAGCGTCACGAACAGCGGCGCGAAGTGCTCGGTACGCGGATGGGCCAGCCGGCCCGCCGGCGACTTGCTCTCGAAGTCCAGCAGCGCGTCGATGTCCTGCGCCTGGAGCGCCCTGTGCCCCCAGTCGTCGAACTCCGCCGACCATCCTGGGATCCCGCCCCCCGGGTGGCGCAGCGCCGCCAGGTTGTGGGTGAAGAAGCCGCTTCCGACGATCAGTACACCCTGGTCGCGCAGCGGAGCTAGCTTGCGCCCGATGTCCATCAGTTTCTGCGGGTCCAGGGTCGGCATGGAGATCTGGAGTACGGGGATGTCCGCGCCCGGGAACATCTCCACCAGCGGTACGTACGCCCCGTGGTCGAGGCCGCGGTCCGCGATGTCCTGGACCGGCGTGCCCGCACCGCGCAGCAGTTTGCGGACGTCGTCCGCGAGCGCCGGGGCCCCTGGGGCTGCGTAGCGCACCCGGTAGTAGTGCTCCGGGAAACCCCAGAAGTCGTAGACGAGTGGCACGGTCTCGGTGGCGCCGAGGGCGAGTGGGGCTTCTTCCCAGTGCGCGGAGACCATCAGGATCGCCTTGGGCCGCGGCAGCCCGGCCGACCAGGCGGCCAGTTCGCCGGGCCAGAGGGGGTCGTCGGCGAGCGGCGGTGCACCGTGCGAGAGGTAGAGGGCGGGCATGCGCTCCGCGGTGTCAGTCATGGCACTCCCATTCCTCGGCCGATCAAGGTATGTGTTGTCTACAGGCACCGGAGGCGGATACCTGCCACAGGCACCGGGGACTCGACGGATCACTTGCTTGAACCTTCAAGTTCCAACTCCGGGAGACCTTAGCTCTATCTAGTTAAACTTTCAAGAAAAGGTCGTAGAGTGACGTACATGACCACGGCATCCACCGGCGGGCCCCGCTGGCTCACCACCGAAGAGCAGGGCGTCTGGCGCTCGTACCTCCACGCCACCACGCTCCTGGAGGATCACCTCGACCGCCAGCTGCAGCGCGATGCCGGCATGCCGCACATCTACTACGGACTGCTCGTCCAGCTCTCCCAGGCTCCCCGGCGCCGGAAGCGGATGACCGAACTGGCCAAGGACGCCAAGATCACCCGCTCGCGGCTCTCGCACGCCGTCGCCCGGCTGGAGAAGAGCGGGTGGGTCCGCCGGGAGGAACACCCCCAGGACAAGCGCGGCCAGAACGCGGTCCTCACCGACGACGGCTACGAGATGCTCGCGCGGTCCGCGCCGGGCCACGTCGACGCCGTGCGCCAGGCGATGTTCGCCCGGCTCACCCCCGAACAGGTACGGAACCTCGGCGAGATCATGCAGGTCATCGCCACCGGGCTGCAGCCGGAGGACACGGACGCGGATCTGCCCTGGCTCCGCTGAGCGGAGCCAGGGCAGATGATCCGGACCGGATATCAGGCGGCTTCGGGCGCCACCCCGTGGCGCCCGTGCCGGCTCAGTGTGCGACGACCGGGATCTTGAACTCGTCCTCGACGCCGTCCGCGCCTTCGGCCGAACCGCTGGTGGAACCGGTGGCTCCGGTGCCCGGGCGCCCGGTGTTGATGAGCGTCAGAGCGATCGCCGAGGCAGCGGCGAGGATGCCGACCGCCCACCAGATCGCGCTGGCGTATCCGCTCACCATGGCCTGGAGTTGCAGCAGCTTCGGGTCGGACGCACCTGCGGCGTGGTCGGCGATGTACGCGGTCGTGGCACCTGCCGCGATCGTGTTGAGCAGCGCCGTACCGATGGCGCCACCGACCTGCTGCGAGGTGTTCACCATCGCGGAGGCCACACCGGCGTCACGCGGTTCGATGCCGTGCGTGGCCAGCGACATGGCCGGCATGAACGCCGTACCCATACCGAGGCCGAGCAGCAGTTGTCCCGGCAGGATGACGCCCGCGTACGAGGAGTCGATCTCCAGCTGGGTCAGCAGCAGCATGCCGATCGCCGCCACCAGGAAGCCCGGGCCCATCAGGAGCCGCGGCGGGACCCGGGTCATGAGCCGGGCGCCGATCTGCGTGGAACCGGCGATCATGCCCGCGATCATCGGCAGGAACGCGAAGCCGGTCTTGACCGGCGAGTAGCCCTTCGCGACCTGCAGGTAGTACGTCAGGAACAGGAAGAGTCCGAACATCGCGATGATGGCGAGACCCAGCGAGAGGTAAACCCCTCCGCGGTTGCGCTCCGTCAGGACGCGCAGCGGCAGCAGCGGGGACTTGACGCGCGACTCCGTGACGACGAAGGCCAGGAGCAGCACGGCGGCGGCGACGAACATGCCGATGGTCAGCGAGTCCGACCAGCCGGCCGACTCCGCGCGGGTGAAGCCGTACACCAGCGAGACGAGGCCCAGCGTGGACAGGACGACACCGGGGATGTCGAGCGGCGAGCGGTTGCGGCCGCCGGCCGGCTCACGGATGACGAAGTAGGCACCTGCGGCGGCGACGATGGCGAAGGGGATGTTGACGAAGAACGTCCAGCGCCAGTTCAGGTACTCGGTCAGGAAGCCGCCCAGGATCAGGCCGACCGCGCCACCGCCGCCGGCGATGGCTCCGTAGATACCGAAGGCCTTGGCGCGCTCCTTGGCGTCGGTGAACATCACCGCGAGGAGCGACAGGGCTGCCGGTGCGAGCAGCGCGCCGAAGGCACCCTGCAGGGCACGGGAGCCGAACATCATCGCCTCGCCCTGCGCGGCACCACCGATCGCGGAGGCCGCGGCGAAACCGAGCAGGCCGACGACGAAGGTGCGCTTGCGCCCCCAGAGGTCGGCGATGCGTCCGCCGAAGAGCAGGAGCCCACCGAACGCGAGCGCGTAGGCGGTGATGACCCACTGCTTGTTGCCCTCGGAGATGCCCAGGTCCGTCTGGGCGGAGGGCAGGGCGATGTTCACGATGGTCGCGTCGAGGACGACCATCAGCTGGGCGAGGGCGATGAAGGCCAGTGCTTTCCAGCGACTGGGATCCGGAAGCAGCGTGTCGGCTGTTTTGGACATGGGAGTAGCCACCTAAGGACGCGCGTGGACGCGAAGAGTCGTCGTGAAGGGTCGTGGGTCGGCGGAACGGGCCTACGGCGCAGGGAAAAGGGCGCACCGTGCCGGCGGTCGGGCCTGCTGGTCAGGCCCCGACCTGCTCCTTGTGTGTTCTGTCGGCCGCTGGGGCCCCGTGAGTCTGATGTGCCGTCGGCGTCAGTGCCTGCGGCGCAGGTCCTCCAAGGTCGCCGCCGATCCGGGCAGTTCGGAGCGGGCCGGGGCTTCCAGACCGTCCAGGAAGAGCTGGAGATGGCGGTGGGTGAACCGGTCGATGTCCGGGCAGGCGATGCCTGGCAGCGGCCGGGTGAGCTGGGAGAGGGCGACGAGTACGTCACCGACGGCGATGTCGGTGCGCAGCCGCCCTGCGGACATGGCGCGCTCCACGAGCCCTTCGACGGCCTCCTCGAGGCCTCGGCGGGCGGCGAGCAGTTCGGGATGGTCCTTGTCGAAGCCGCCCGACAGCATCGGGCACAGGGCGCCGATCCGTTCGTCGGCCGCCGCGTGCACGAAGCGGCTGAGCGCGGCGAACGGATCGGATTCCGCCGCGACAGCCTCCTGTGCACGTTCGGTGGTGCGGGAGGTGACCGCGAGGACGACTTCATGGGTCAGCGCGGCCCGGTCGGGGAAGTTCCGGTAGAGCGTGGCGTTGCCGACCCCGGCCCGGCGTGCGACCTCGTCGAGCGGCACGTCCGGGCCGAACTCGACGAACATCTCGCGCGCGGCCGCGACGATCCGCTCCCGGTTGCGCAGCGCGTCGGCCCGCGGACGGGCCGTACGACGCTGCACGGCGCAGGTGGCGGTTTCGGCGACGGTCTCCACGACGGCGGCCCTTCCCATTTCGGTGTGTGGGCGGCCCCTCGGACTAACCGGGGACCACGTCCCCGTTTCGCCGGGGACACCCATGCAAACGGGGAAAGGATCCCCGGTTATTTCCCGAGCGAATGTGACCTGCGTCACAGGTATCGCAGAGGTGAAAACCCCTCCATCGGCGCACCCAACGAGCGGACCCGCAGGACCCGGCACAGGCTGATCGCCAGAGTGCAGTCAGGGCCGGCCGACTGCCGCGGACCTCCCGAAGGCGCCCTATGCAGCAGCCCCGCCACCGGATACGCAGGTACCGCCGCACCGTCGCCCTCGCCGGAGCAACGGCTCTCGTCATCGCGACCGTGGCGTCGGCGAGCTCCACGCTCCCCGACCCCGACCGCGCCTCCGCAGGACCGGTGTCCGCGCCCAGGGGACCGGGCCTCGCCCCGTGCCGGATCCCTGCCGGCATGGGCGTGCAGATGTCGGAGGGCATGCCGACACCGCCCGGATACGCGCGCTCCACGGGAGAGATCAAGGCTCTCAACCTGATGATCGACTTCCCGGACGCGGAGGCGATGGAACCGGCCGAGGACCGGCTCTCGGAGTTCTTCCCGCAGACGTCCGACTGGTTCCGCACCAGCTCCTACGGGCGCCTCACCTACGTGCCCGAAGCCCCCGTGAAGGACTGGCTGCGCATGCCGCAGCCGTTCTCGGCGTACGGGATAGAGCGGGGCTCACCGTACGAACCCGGCTACCGCAAGCTCGTCAAGGACCTCGTGAGCACAGCGGACCCGAAGGTGGACTTCTCCGCGTACGACCTGGTCAACGTCCTGGTCACCCCGAACGCCGGCCCCTCCGCGCTGGACACCGTCCTGTCGGTCACGTTCTCCGGGAACGACGACGCCCCGCTCGCCGACGGGGTCCCGCTCGCCAACACGTCCTTCGTCTACAGCCGCCAGGACGACGGGTCGGGCTCGTACGCGGAAACCGGCTACCGGGTCCTGCCCCACGAGAACGGCCATGTCTTCGGGCTGCCCGACCTGTACACCATGGAGGGCGGCGGCTCCGTGGGCCACTGGGACATCATGTCCGAGGACTGGGGCGCCAACAACGACCTCCTGGGCTGGCACAAGTGGAAGCTCGGCTGGCTCGACAGCAGCCAGATCAGGTGCGCGGCCATGCCCGGAACCACCGAGCACACCCTCGGCCCGCTCGCCACGACCGGTGGCACCAAGCTGGCCTTCGTGCCGCTGAGCGCCGAATCCGGATACGCGGTGGAAGTCCGCACCCCGGCGGGCAACGACGAAGCGGTCTGCAGGCCCGGTGTACTCATCTACAAGGTGAGCTCCGACGTCGACACCGGCCAGGGGCCGGTGTCCGTCGCGGACAGCACCGAGGACAGCGGCGGCTGCACCCGGCGGCCCAATGTCCACGCCGAACTCTCCGACGCCCCGTTCGAGCCCGGCGAGGTGTTCACCGACCGGCCCAACGGCATACGCATATCCGTCGTCGCGAAGGACGCCGACGAGAACTACGAGGTCCGGATCACCCGGCCCTGAGACCCGCTGCGCTCAGCCTTCGCTCCTGTGCGCATGCTCCCTGACCGTCTCCCGGAGCTCCCTCTTGAGGATCTTCCCGGTCGGATTCCGAGGCAGCGGTTCGTGCGTCACCAGGACATGGGCCGGAACCTTGAACGCGGCCAGACTCCGGGCCACCTGAGCCCGTAGCTCCTCGACGCCGGCCTCGGCGCCGGGCCGCAGCCGGACGACCGCCGCGACCTCCTCGCCCAGCACCGGGTGCGGGACGCCGAGCACCGCCGCGTCCTCGACATCGGGGTGGTCGTGCAACGCCGCCTCGACCTCGACGCAGTACACGTTCTCGCCGCCCCGGATCACCATGTCCTTGATCCGGTCGACCACCGCGACCCGCCCGTCCCGGACCACGGCGAGATCCCCCGTACGGAACCAGCCGCCGCTGAACGCCTCGGCCGTCGCCGCTTCGTCGCGCCAGTAGCCGCGGACCAAGGACTGACCGCGCAGCCAGAGCTCGCCGAC
Source organism: Streptomyces sp. NPDC005566 (assembly GCF_040605575.1). Lineage (NCBI taxonomy): Bacteria > Bacillati > Actinomycetota > Actinomycetes > Kitasatosporales > Streptomycetaceae > Streptomyces > Streptomyces sp. NPDC005566. The sequence goes on from NZ_JBEXDB010000005.1 coordinate 247,428, forward strand.
CTCGCCCTCCCGCAGCTCCTCCCCCGCGGCACCTGCGATCCGCACCTCGGTGACCGGCGTCGGGGTGCCGACGCTCTCCGGGTGGGCGCGGTACGCGGCTCCGAAGTTGGCCAGCACTCCCCCGCTCGTCTCGGTCAGTCCGTAGCCGTTGCGCGGCTCGATCCGCTCACCGTGCCGGGCGGTGAGCTGCGCGACCAGGTCGGGCGGAGCTGCCGCCCCGCCGGTGTTCAGCATCAGCAGGCTCTCCAGCCCGTCACCCGCATGCTCCGCTCCGGCCAGGAGCTGGAGCGCGGTGGCCGGCACTCCGGCGTAGTGCGTGACCCCGTGCTCACGGATCAGCCGCAGGGCCTCCTCGGGGTCCCACTTGCGCATCAGGACGAGGGTGCCGCCCGCCGCCATCGCCGCGTAGAGGCTGGTGAACGCCGCGACGTGGAAGAACGGGAACGTCATCAGGGTGACCGGAGCCGGCCCCTGCCCGGGGATGATCCCGCGGCCCAGCGCGGAGGCGGCGGCCTGGTAGCGGGGATTGAGCGCGGCACCCGCCTGGGCGAGGTGGGTGGCGACGGCACCCTTGGGCCGCCCCGTGGTGCCTGAGGTGTAGATGATCGTGGCATCGTCCTCCGGGCGGATCTCCACCTCGGGAGGCGCGGCCAGCGGGTCGGGGGCGGGCAGGTCCGCGTACCGCTCGGCCCTGTCGGGCAGCTCTTCCTCCCCGAGTGCCTCGTCGTGGAAGACGACGAAGCGCGCCCCGGCCTGCTCCCCCCAGGCCGCCACCTTCGGCAGCTGCTCCCGGTCGACCAGCAGCACCCGTGGCTCGCAGTCGTCGAGGGCGTAGCCGAACTCGCCTTCGGTCCACCATGCGTTGAGCGGCACGGCGACGAGCCCGGCCAGCTGCGCCGCCCAGAACGCGATCTGCCACTCGGGGTGGTTGCGCATCGCGATCACGGCCCGGTCTCCGGGGCGGAGCCCGTACGTCTCGGAGAGCCGCAGCGCCAGCGAGGACGCGCCGGCGAAGAACTCCGCGTACGAACAGGTCCGTTCACCCGCGATCAGGAACGGCTGGTCGCCGAAGGCCCAGGTGGTCTCCACGAATTCGCGCAGTGTGCGGGGCCCGTTCGCGTAGACGAGAGGGCCGTGCTCGGCGCGGACCACGGCAAAGGGGGCACCGGGTGCGGTCAGCACCGCCTCGGCCCGTGCACGGGCCGGCTGCTCGTGGGTGGGCGCGGGCGAAGGCGAAGGGGTGGGGGTGGGGGTGGGGTCGGTGTGTGGCACGGACGACCTCTCCAAGCACTGTCTCAGCAACCCGGCGACGCTATGCCTGCGTCCCGCCCCCGTCAAGAAACAGCGACCCCCGGCCCCCGCCCTCCTCACCCTTTCGGCCAGGTCAGACCTTGCCCTTGGCCCCCGGGAGCTCCTTCATCGCATCGACGACCGCCCGCTCCGTGATCGCCGTGTGCCCGGTCACCGTGCCGGCCTCGACCCCTTCCATGTCTCGCATCTGCACCGTGCGCTCCCCCAGGTAGCTGAAGGTCTTCGGGTCGAAGATCCACTCGGTGCGGGCGCCGCCCGTCTCATCGGTCCGGGCTATGGCGATCCCGTGCCGTCCCACCGCATCGGTCGTGTCGTCCACCACCACCACGCCAGGAATCTTCGCGGCGGCCCGGTACAGCGCGGACGTCAGCTCCGCCGGCATCACCTGCTCCATCACCAGGTCACCGATCGTGGTGAAGGCCTGCTGGTCGGGGCCGTTGCCCTGTCCCTTCGTCTCCTCGTAGATCTTCCTCAGCAGCTCGTCGGGGTCGGTGGTCAGCGTCTTGAGGTAGTCGTAACTGGGCGAGCCGATGCTCGGCTCCAGGGCCTCCCCCTCGTCGTCGAGAGTTATCCCGCCCCTGGACGTCGTGCCGTTGCCCGGCTCGATCAGCCAGCCCCTGCGGCCGTCCGGCGACAACCAGACCTGGCGGGCATGCAGCTTCTGCACATAGGTCTCGTTCTTCCCGGTGTCCACGTTCTGCGACATCGACAGCCAGGAAACCTGGCTCTTGATGTAGATGAACTGCCCCGGCCCGGGCTCGGGGAGCTTCTCCTTCACAGCCGCCACGGAGATCCGGTCGACCGTGCTGCTCAGCCCTTCCGTCGTGCCCTGCGCGACCTGTACCACCGAAGCGGGAACCGATCCTTCCGGCGGACCGGCGGCATCGACGGCCTCCTGCCCCGTCAGCTGCCCGACTCCGATCGCCCCGGCCAGCACGGCGACCGCTACGGCCGCCCCGATCAGCGCGAGCCGGCGGCCGCCGGTATGGCGCTTCGGCTCGGGAGAGCGCGTCGGCAGAAAGGCCACCGTTTGCGGCTGCGCCTCGGCCGATTTCCGGTCCTGCGCCTGGCGGATCTCGTTCATCAGGTGCTCCTCGAGCGTGGTCAGGCGGTCGTGCGAAAGCACCGGATCGCCTGGCGCCGGCAGCAGCGCCGCCGACTCCACATGGTCGAGCGGCTCCCGGCGCCGCCGCCAAGGGGTGCGATTCATCGGCTTCTCTCCTCGTTCGACCGGACCGCATCTACGCGGTCACCCTGTACTTGTCCGCCCGCCCCGACCGGTTCCCTCTTTCTCCGCAGACGGCGCAACTCCCCGTCCGTGAGCTTGCGCAGCCGGGTTCTCGCCCGCGACAGCCGGGAACGCACCGTGCCCACCGGCACCCCGAGCGCCTCGGCAGCCTCCGCGTAACCGAGTCCGGACCACACGCACAGCGCGAAGACCTCGCGCTCGCTCCTTCGCAACTGCCCCAACGCGGTCTTCGCCGCGGCCAGTTCCTCCGAGTCCGTGATCCGCCCGACCAACTCGTCGGCGAAGTCGGGCAGCACGTCCCGCCGGGGCAGTCCGGCCAGCGCCCTCTCATGCCGCCGGGCCGCACGCCCCGTGTTGCGCAGCACGTTGACCGCGATCCCCATCAGCCAGGGCCGCGGACTGTCACCTTCGTCCCGCAGCTTCCCGCGCAGCCGCCACGCCTCCAGAAAGGTCAGCGACACGATGTCCTCGGCCGCGTCCCAGTCCCCCGTGGTCCGCACCGCATGCCGGTAGACGAGCTGGGCATGGTCGCGGAACAGCTCGCGGAACGCCTCCGGGTCCCCCGCGCGGATGCGGGCATGCATCGAGTAGTTCACCTCCTGACTTGTCCGCCCACGCCCCGCAGTTCCTGTGATGCATGTCACATGTGACACGGTCGGGGCGCCCGGAGTCAGAAGTGTCCCGGACCGGGCGGGGCCAGAAGTGACCTGGCCAGGAAGCAAGCGGGTCAGGGAGCGGCCAGGTCACGAAGCGGACGGGCCAGGAACCGGGCAGGTCAGGAACCGGCCAGGTCAGGAACCGGCCGGGTCAGGGAGCGGGCGGCTCGATGTCCGAGTCGAGTCTCCCCCACGCCCGCACCGCCAGCGTCGTCGGATGTTCCGCCCCCATGGTCGCCGCGGCCCGCTCCAGAGCGTCCTGGTGCAGGGCCGCCGCCTCGTCCGTCGCTCCGGTCGCCCGCAGGTCCAGCGCCAGGTTCGACGCACAGCCGATCGCGTCGTAGTGATCGGCTGTCAGGATGCGGACGAAGGCGGCGTACGCCTCGCGCTCCAGCGCTACCGCCTCAGCCGTCCTGTTATTGGTGACCAGATCGGTGGCGTGGTTCATCATGCTCGTCAGCGTGTACGGATTGGCGGCGCCGAGAACCTCCCGGTACTGCTGGAGGGTTCTGCGTGACATGGCCAGCGCCGCATCGCGCGCCCCGGTCAGGCGCAGGTACACGGCAAGGTTGTTCGCGCAGGCCAGTGCGAACGGATGCCGCTCCCCCAACTGGGTGCGATGCCGGTCAAGGGCGTCCTGCGCGAGTGCCCGTGCCCCCTGCGCGTCCCCCGTCGCCACCAGCGCACAGGCCAGATTGGTGGCCGCCGAGAGGGTGTCCGGATGGTCGGGGCCGAGCACGCTCATGTACGTGTCGTAGATATCGGCGCTGAGCGCCCTAGCCGCCTCGTACTGACCGGTGCGGCGCAGCACCGCCGCGAGGTTGCGGGCCGCGCTCAGTGTCTCCGGGTGCTTGTCGCCGGTCCGCTCCCGGAAGGCCGCCACGGTCTCCTGGAGCAGTTTCAGCGCCTGCTCCGGCGCGCCCGTCTCGCGCAGGTCCCGTGCGTAGTTGCTGGCGGAGGTGAGCGTGTACGGATGGGTGGCGCCGAGCACTTCGCGCCGGGTCTCGTACACGTACCGGTCGAGCTCGCGGGCGCCCTGCCGGTCCCCGGACAGGAAGAGGGAGACCGCGAGGTTGTTCGCGGCGCTGAGCGTGCGCGGGGTCCGCAGGCCGTGCACCCGCTGGCTGACCCGGTAGGTCTCCCGGTCGATGTCCCGCGCCTTCGTGTAGGCACCGGTGCTACGCAGGTCGGCGCCCAGGTTCCCGGCGGCGATCAGGGTGTACTCGTCGTCCTCGCCCAGTGACTCACGGGCCTGCTCCCACACCTCCAGGCCCAGCGCGTGCGCCTCCGCCAGCTTTCCGGCGGACCTCAGCGCATTGGCCTGCTGGCACCGCATGAGGATCACCAGGGAGTCGCCGTCCCCGAAGACGGGAACCCAGAGGCCCAGGGCTCGTTCGGCCGTTTCCAGGGCGGCGCTGTGATCGGAGCGCCGCCACAGGTAGCGGACCGCGTCGACCACCCAGCGGCGCACCCGCGCGGACCTGCTGCTGAAGGCCCGCGACGGGGCCATGTGCGGCAGCAGCGCCGCGTGCCGCCCCCACGAGGCGGGGTCCTCGGCGTACCCGGGATTGGCCTCGGCGAGGATCGCGTGCACGTGGGCGCGCATCTCGGCCCACCGCTCACGCGGCACCTGGGAGCGCAGCACCTCCTGCACCAACCGGTGCACGCTGATGGTCCGGTCGCCCTGATCGGTACGGGCGAGGCCGTAGCGGTTGATGTCGGTGAACAGCCTGCCCATCCGCATCGGATCGTCCAGGCGGTCGTCGTACTGCTCCAGCAGCTCCGCCGTACGGCTGCCGTACAGCGTCCACATCGGAATCGGGTCCGGGCCGAAGAACGCGCAGATCTCCAGGAGCAGCGCGGCTGCGGGCGTCGCCTCCCGCATCGCGGCGAGCGACAGCAGCCAGGTGGCTGCCGCCGAGCGCGGATAGCTCGTGGGCGGCTCCTGCTCCAGCATCTGCGTCAACTGGGTCTCCAGCAGGCGCAGATACGTCTCCACGGGCATGGCGGACTGCTCGAGCCAGGCCGCCGCCTGCCCGACGGCGAGCGGGAGGTCGCCGAGCGCCTCGGCGACCTGGCCGGCCTCGGTGTCCGTCAGGTTCGGGTTCTGCCGCCGCAGCAGTCGCACGGACTCGTCCCGGGTGAAGACATGGACCTCCACCTGGACCGCGAGTGCCACCCACGCCCGGTTGCGCGACGTCACCAGGACGTGGCCGGGGCCTGCCGGGATCAACGGGGCCAGTTCCTCGGGCCGTTCGGCGTTGTCGTAGACCAGGAGCCAGCGCCGGTAGGGCCGCCCCTGGCGTAACGCCTCCAGCACCGCGGCCGCCGTGGTCGCCACGTCGTCACCCACCGGTAGACCCAACTCGACTGCGAGTGCAGCCAGTTCCTGGCGTACGAGGCCGGGCTGACCGGCCGCTATCCACCAGACCGCGTCGTAGTCGGCGGCGAACCTGTGCGCGTACTCGATGGCGACCTGCGTCTTGCCCACTCCGCCGAGCCCGAACACGGCCTGTGGCGGACCGCCCTGGAGCCCGCTCGCCGCGAAGCCGTTGCGCATCTGCTCCAGCGTCCCGGCACGGCCGGTGAAGGAGGGATTGCGCGAAGGCACGTGCCAGACCCGGGGAACGACTCCGGGATAGCGCGGTCCGCTCTCCTCGTCGGCAGCCGTCCTGCCGGGGGTCCGCAGGGTGCCTGCCACGGCGTTGTCCGGCCGGCCCACGGCCGCCAGCAGCGCCTGCTCCGCCTCTTCCTGGTCCCGCTCGACGAAGTCCACGGCCACCAGGCCCGCGAAGGGGGCGGGCAGTGGGGCGTCGTGGACCCGGATGGGGATCAGCATCCGCTGGGAGGCCTCCGGATCCCGGGAGGACACGGATTTCCACAGCTCGTGGGCGTGCGGCAGCCGGACGAAGTCGGGCGACAGGAGCACGACGATCCGGCCGGATCCGGCCAGGGCCAGACGTACGTCGGTCATGGTGTCGGCGCCCGCGTGCTCGGCCGAGCCGCTCAGGGCCACCTGGTAGCCGGTCGCGGTGAGCCGGGCGCCGATCCACTCCGCCCACATGCGGTCCGCAGGCGCGTAACTGAGGAAGATGTCGGAGGGGATGGGCGCCTTGGTCCGCTCGTACGAGGCGAGCAGCGCCCGCCGCATCGTCTCCGGCATCGGGCGCTGCTTCGTGACCCGGCCGTCGGTGATCCGGCCGGTGAGCCGCTCGGACGCGGCCAGCAGGCTGTTGCCCTGGTGGGGCCGGTCACCGACGGGGGCGGGGATCTCCTCGTACGCGAAGAAGGGCCGGTAGGGGATCTCGACGTCGCCCCAGTACAGGTCGCGTTCCTCACGGGTCATGGAGCCGAGGAACGACTGGAACCTGCTGCGGGCCAGGTCGCGGCCTGCCTCCAGCTTGCCCTGCTCGGCGTACTCGACGCGCATGGGGGCGGGCAGGATCCGGACGGGGCGCATCGTGGCCTGGGCCCGCACGGACTCGGCGACGGCTGCGGCACCCTGGATCGACTGGGCGCTCAGGGTGAAGGAGTCGACGACGACGTCGGGCAGCAGGATCGTGCAGATGCCTGCCGTGTCGGACAGTCCCGTACGGCTGTCGATCAGGACGTAGTCGTAGCGTTCGCTCAGCTCGTCGCGCAGTGCCGTGAGGAATTCGGCGCCGCGCAGCTGCGTGTAGAAGTGGTCCCAGTCGAAGGTGGAGACGGCCGCGGAGTATCCGTCGTTCTGGAGACCTGCGGGCAGGAAGTCGAGCCGCCCGTCGTCGGCGAAGTCCATGCGCACCCCGACGATGCACTCATCGACATCGGAGTGGTCGCGGAACCAGCGGTCCCAGTCGACGCGCCCTCCGGGCAGGGGCTCGGGTCCGGGCCCGGAGGCTCGCATGGAGTAGTCGCGGATGAGGTCGATGACGCCCTTGGTGGAGCCGAGCTCGGGGTCGACCAGCAGCGGATGGAAGTAGCGGTGGAGTCCCGGCGCCTCCAGGTCCCAGTCGATGATCAGGACGCGCAGGCCGTTACTGGCGAGGATCCAAGCGGTGTTGACGAGGGCCATGGTGCGGCCGACCCCGCCCTTGAACGAGTAGAACGTCACGACAGTGCCGGGTTCGCCGGTGCCGCTTTCGCCGGTGTCCTGCCCACCGGTCCCGTACCCGCCGGTGCCGGCCGTTCCCTGCCTCGCACCCGACCTTTCACCTGGCACCGCGGCACCGTCGGCCGCGGACCTCGCGCCCGGCACCTGCGCACCACCCTCACCGGACCCCGCACCGGCCACCCCCGAAGCAGCCTTGAACCCCCCGGCGCCCGTGGGAGTTCCCACCACCCGCAGGCCTTCCGCACCTCCGAAGGTGTCTCCGTCGTCCCAGCCGCCCGAAGCGTCCCCGCTCGCCGAACCGTCCCAACCGTCCCTGGTCATCGCCCTGCGCCTCCGTCACCACGAGAGTCGAGCGGCCCGTGCCCGCCGGGCCTGCGAGGCCGGTTCACCGGCCGGTCAGCGGGAGGGCCGGCCTGTGGCGTTCCACCGGCCGGCCCGGGAACCCGCGGCGGAGCGCTGCCCGGCCCGCTGCCGGTTCCGCTACCCGTTCCGCTGCTCGGTCCCCGCAGGATCGGGCGCGCGGACACCGTCCCCTGCTCGCCCGCGCCCGGCGCCACGGGGGCATGACGCTTGCGTATCAGGTTGTTCTGCGCGGAGGACACCATCCGCCCCAGGGCCTGCTTGAAGTCGGTGGCACTGACACGGACCTGGAACTGCCTGTCCTGTGTACCGCGTGACGACTTCCGCTCGAAGACCTCGGTCACCCCACGCCAGAGTTCCCCTCGCTCACCCTCCTCCCGGGGATGGCAGGGAACGAGGACGCCGGTCGCGGGATGCTCCGTCCGGTCGAACTGCTCCAGCTGCTCGCGGTACGGCGACACCGGCGCGCTCCACGCGTCCACCAGCAGGATCGACACCTGGTCGTCGCGCCAGGCCTGATTGAGCTGCCGGGTGAGCCCGGTGCGCACCTCCCGGTAGGCGGTGCCGTACCCCTGTGCCGTCACGAGGCGCTGGGCCACCTGGTAGATGGGGTACTCCTCCTGCGGGTGGTACGGATTCCAGTCGAGCCCCGCACGGCCGTAGTAGGGGGCGCCCCTGCGCTCCTCGGGCAGCGTGTCCGCGGTGCCGGCCGCCACGAAGAACTGAACGGTGCTGCCCGGCCTGGTGGGTGCGGTGCGCGGCGGGAACGACAGGGGTTCCTGTGCCAGCCGGATGCCGTTGGCCACGGGCAGCTTCTCGCGCTCGGCGACGTACAGAACGCGCTGCGCGACGAGCCGTACGGCGTTTCGGTAGTCCTCGCCCGCAGGATCCTTCTGGAGCAGCCGCTGCAGCCCGGCATCGGCGTACCAGGAACCGAATCCGTCGGTGACGTACTGGATGTGCGCGACCTCGGACGGTATGTCGACGGGACGCCACAGCACGGGGATCAGCGCCGACGAGCCCTTCTGTGTCCGCGCGAAGTACTGGTTCGCGCGCCGCATCATCACTCCGGCCTCACGCGAACACCACTCGCTGCGGAAATAGTCGGGCGAGTAGAGCGCCACCATCGAATGACAGATGCCGAGCACGCTTTCCAGGCGCTCGCTCCAGTGCTCACCGATGCGGATCGAACTGTTGTCCCGGAATCCGACCGGCAACCGGACCGCGCTACCGGCCAGTTCCATGATCTGCGCACATAAGTCGTCGTAGAACCGGCGCACATAAGCGTCCTGGTCATCGGTCCTGGCATAGCTCAGAAAGAAGTACGGCCCCACCGCGCCCCCACGACTCGATCTGCTGAACGCAGGCCCACAGTGCCCCGGCACCAACTGAATACCCTCGGAAACGGCCAGTTATTGCCCGCGGCCACTCGGACTGTGCCCACGGTCACGTTATGGCCAGAACTCGACGGTACACAGTGCCGTTACGGAGCCGGCAGGACGCCGTTCAGTCGATATCTCTGTCCCAGTCGCCGATGGTACGGCCCAGCTCTTCGATGAACTGCTCTCCTTCGTCGGTGAGTTCACCGCTGCCCAGAAGAGTCCGCGCGGCTTCGGCGGTCCGCTCGCGCCAGTGGCTGTACTGCCCTTCGGCGAAATTCCGGGTCAGCGGCCCGGTCCAGCGCCCCCTGCCCCGTTCCACCCGCCAGAAGTCCGAGACCCCGAGATGCGCGTACGTTCCCTGAAGCAGAGCCCCCGCAGGGCGCGGATCCGTGCGCCACGGCGCGTGATAGCGCGCCCCCGAGTCCGGCCCGTGCAGCGGTACGAGATCGAGCAGCGCCCCCAGCTGGATGTGCAGGAACTCATGGACCAGCGCCAGGGCGAGCCTCTCGGCGTCGACGGGCAGGGACACGCCCACCGCGCCGTATCCGCGTCGCACCACCGAGGACACCGCCGTGCCGTCGGGCTTCGGCAGGAGCGGCACCAGGGTGGACACCCCGGCGCCGACGGCCTCGGCGTACCAGGGATGTCGCTCGACGAGCAACTGCCAGGCATCGGACAGCAGTTCCTCCCAGCGGCGCACCGTCGCGCCGTCGAGGGGCCCCGGCACCGGGTCACCGTGCGCCTCCCGGTACGGGCCGCGATCGTCGATCCGCACAGTGAGACAGCGCCCCCTCGACTCCACCTGGAGGACCGGGCCGCCCGGATCCAGCAGCCGGGCCAGCCCGACCGGCGCGGGGTCCGCCTCGCTGCCGCCGGTCTCCGCGTACAGCGCGCGCAGAGCACCGGCCGCCCACAGGTCCAGGTAAGGATGGAGGAGCACCGACTCCCACCGCTCCGTGGACTCCTGGCGCAACTCCTCGATCCGGTCGTACGTCTCCGCCAGCCGCATCTGCCGCACCACACGCGGCGCACGCTCTTCCGCGACCCGGCGCACCGCACTCAGCAGCAGCCTGCGTTTGCTCAGCTGCCCGGCCCGCAGGACGGCCACGGCAGATGCGCCTCCCCGCCCCCGGGCCAGCGCCAGGAAGGTCTCGCGCGAAATCAGGTGCCGGGCAGGCGCGGCCACTTGCCCCTTCACCGGGCCGCCGAACCGGCCGGCCGGCGCTCCTTCAGCCCGGCCAGATCACGCTCCAGCCTGCGCCGGATGTGCCCGATCAAGGCGGCCATGTCCGCGCAGTAGACCGTGGGATGCGCGAACGGATCACCGGACCCATGGCTGTACCGGTGGGCGTACAGCCCTCCGCCGCAGACCGCCACCAGCGGGCAGGAGGAACAGACGGGCGGCAGCTCCGGGCCGTGGAAGGCCGGATGCGCCTCGGCCACTGCGAACGGATCACGGAACACGTCCAGCGGAGTGGCGGCCGCCCCGTCGTAGGACACCTTCAGGCTGTCGGCCAGCTCCAGCGAGCCGTCCGTCTCCACGACGACGAGATCCAGCGGGCCGTTGCCCACCATCTCGCTGCTCGCCCGGCCGCCCAGCAGCAACATGATCAACTCCTCGAAGAGCCGGATTCCGGTCTCCCGCCGGGGCGCCCCGTACCAGCGATCGAAGACGGCACAGAGCCAGTCGGCGTACGGGGTCTCCGCCGGACCGTCCCGCACCCCGTCCCGCACCCCGTCCCGCGCTCCGGCTCCCGAGCCGTCCCTCGGGCCATCTCTCGGGCCATCTCTCGGGCCATCTCTCGGGCCGGGCGGCCTGCCCGGTGGAACGCGCCGTGCAGCAAGGCCCGGCGGAGGAACGTCCCATGTGCCGTGCGGGAGCAGGAGATCCATCCGCGGCGGCGAGAACTCGAGCAGCGCCTCGTAGGTCTCCACGGGGTCGGCGTCGAGATCGATGGTGCACAGCACCCCGCTGAAGAGCTCCCGGTTCGCCGGGTCGCCGAGGATGCGCAGCGCCCGGGCCACAGCCCCGTGACTGCCTCGCCCGTCGGCGAACTTCCTGTACCGGTCATGGCCCGCGGCCGTCCCGTCGAGGCTGACCCCGACGCGCACTCCGTACCGGCGCAGCACCCGCATCAGCTCCGGGTCCTGGCCCAGCAGCACCCCGTTGGTCTGCATCCCCCAGGCGACCTCGCCGGTGCCTTCCAGCGCCTCGCGCAGAATCTCCAGCGTCCCGTCGAGATGCCGGTGCCCGACGAGCAGGGGCTCACCACCGTGCAGAATCACCGAGATCGGTCCACCGGCCCGCTCCGCACCTGTTCCGCCCCTCGGAGCCCTCCGGTAGTCGGCGATCCGGGCGGCCACCTGCCGCACCGTGGGGTGTTCCATCCGCCGCGTCTTCGTCCGCCAGCTCTGATCAGCGGCCTCGTACACGTAGCAATACGTGCATGCCAAGTTGCAGCGCGTATGCAACTTGAGAAGGAACTGGCGGAACGTCATGACCGCTCGCGGGTCCGCTCCCGTTCCCCGGCCGCAGGGTCGAGCGCCGAAGTGAACGCGGACACCGGCTCGCTGGAGGGGGTGAGCACTTCTTCCCTGAGCCGCGACACCATGTCGGCGAATACGGTGTCCGGCAGCTCGGCCAGCTCCGCGTCACTCAGCCCGCTGACATCTGCCAGGACCGAGACCAGCGGGGCGGAATTGATTGACTTCATGCTCCCCTGCCATCGCTTTTCGCGCGAGCATATAACAGAGCGTCAGTGATCGTTTACCTGTGCCGGCCCGCCCGCGCCCCTGTCCCCGTACACCCACCACGGACGGCCCAACACCCCTCGCCCCACACCTCGCTGACGGGCCTCGGCCCGGTCCGCACACCCATTCAGCAGCCTCTCGGAACCGGCCTCGCTCCCGGCGCGGCGGACAACCCGAGCGGCGGACCCAAGGGTTCTTTTATGGTTATTTCTTTCGATCCGGTCAAATCATTCAACAGAGGAAGCGACCAAATGGCTTTACGCCCCACGCATTACCGGAAATAGACGGACCCGACTTTCCTGCCGCACATCCCGCCACCTCTCGACCCACCCCGCAGCCGCCGGCACGACACACCGAAGCGGTCAGCTGCCCAGACGCTCCCGACCGCTGCCCCCGCAGGAGGAGCAGTCCATCGCGAGACCACACTCCACACACCTGCTGCCGTCCACGAAGCCCAAGCCCTCGCATTCGCCGCATGTGCCCCAACCGTCACACAGGCGGCACAGCCGGTATCCGGGCGCCGACGTCTGCGGCCCGGCCGCGCGAGGGGGACGTATCCAGCGGTCGTGGAACCACACGACGGGCGCCTTTCCCCAGATGACCGGATCACCGGACGGCCGGCTGAAGAGACCCACCTCGAACCCGTCACGCCGCGCTTTCAGCGAGGGCCCGCCAGGACCCTCGCCGGTCTCGAAGGAGCACCAGCCTGCCGCGGCCATGGCGTCGGAGGCAGCCGCAGCGGTACAGGAAGCGCCGACCGGAGTCATCGTCACCGTGAACTGGCTGCCCATCGCCCCGCGCGTGGTGCGCCGCTCCTGAATCCGCTCCTCGACCGCCGGCTCCACCCCGGGCGCGACAGCGGCCGCGAGGGCCCTCAGTTCGCTCCGCAGCCGGTTCGCCGAACGCTCGAACTCCTCGGCCGCGCCCTCGATCTCCTCACTCAAGGCCACCTCCGCCTCACTTTCGATGCTCGTACGTCCCGCCGAATGCGCCTGCCCGCACTCACGCATGAGGACATCAGCGCGTTCCCGATCGGTCACTGCCGTGAAGGCTTCCGGGGATGCCGGCTCCCCACCCCAGTCCCCCATCCACCCCGGATCTCGGCCCGTTCCGCGTCGCTCACGCAGGCGCTCCCGCCCTCGTTCCCCGCCGACCTGAAGATCACCCGCCAGGATCCGCGTCCGGTCACCACTCCCCAAGATCGCGTGAGCGATGGCTCCTCGGAACAGTCGAGCCGCCCCGGCCAAGCCGCTCGCCACCTGCGGCGGCATCGCGCCAATCCGGAGGAAACGGCAGGCCAGACCCCTGCCGCCCACCTCCGACGCCGCTAACTCCATACAGAAGCCCTCTGCGGACGCGGATCCGCTAGGCTGTCCCTGGTCGGTCGTCGGTACGTCCCACCTGTCTGCACGAGCAAGATCGCACAAGACAGTTCGCCACGCCTGACCAGCGGGCCTGCAAGCCTTGGCGAAGATCCATCTACTGGATTTTCGGCAAGACATCCTGCCGGTCCCGCGCCTTCGTAGCTCAGGGGATAGAGCACCGCTCTCCTAAAGCGGGTGTCGCAGGTTCGAATCCTGCCGGGGGCACCAGGGAAAAGGCCCGGACCGATCAAGGTCCGGGCCTTTTTGACGGCACCATTTGACGGCAGTCGCGCCTCAGGCACCCGGCAGACGGCGCTTGAGCAGGCGGTCCATGTGGCTGATCGCCTCCCGCTGAGTGTCGTGAACGACGTGGGTGTACACGTCCATCGTGATGCTGATCTGGCTGTGACCGAGGATCTCCATGATGACCCTCGGCGCGACGCCGGCCGCCGTCAGCAGCGTGGCGCAGCCGTGGCGGGCATCGTGAAGCCGGACCACCCGCAGACCGGCACCGGCAGCAACCCGCGTGAACGAGCGGTAGACGTTCCGCGGCTCCACCGGCCGGCCGTTCCGCGTGGCGAAGATGTAGCCGCCCTCGGACCATGTGACGCCCGTATCGGCGAACGTCTCCCGCTGCTTCAGCCGGTGCCAGCGCAGCGGTGCGACGCACAGGGCGGGCATCGGCACGACCCTGCGGCGCCTGCTCTTGGGGTCGTCGTCGTAGAGCGTGCCCCGACGGCGCTGGGTCTGGTGGCGGACGTGCAGCACCCGGTTGTCCAGGTCCACGTCCGTCCAGCGCAGGCCCACCAGTTCACCGCGCCGCAGTCCCATGCAGATGGCCAGCATGAACGCGGCATACAGCGGGTCGCGGCGCGCGGCCTCCAGGAAGGACAGGGTCTCCTTCAGTGACCACGGGCTGATCTCCCGCTGCTTCACGCGGGGCGGCTCCACCAGGGAGGCGACGTTGCGCGTGATCAGTTCCTCGCGGACCGCCGCCGTGAGCGCCGTACGCAGCACCCGATGGGCTTCCTTCGCCGTGGCCGCTGTCTGGGCGGCCTGCACCCGGGCGATGAACCGGCGCACGTCGGCGACGCTGAGCGTCTCCAGCCGCTTGGTGCCGAGCATGGGGATCAGATATAGGCGGACGTGCGCTTCGTACTTGTCCAGAGTGCTGAGCTTGCGACGCGACTGGACGTAGTGCTCCAGCCAGTAGGGCAGCCACTCGGAGAGCTTGGCCGACCTGGTGGGGGTCGGGATGCCCTGCCGGTCGCGCAGAACCAACTCCTGCCGCTTGGTGTCGCATTCCTCCCAGGTGGCCCCGTACACGGTCTTGCGCTTGCGGGTGCCGTCGGACTGAGGGACGTAGACGCGGGCTTCATACCGCCCGTCCTTGCGCCGCCAGATGCTGCCGGCGCCGTTGGGGTTCCTCTTCTTCGGGGCCATCAGGCGGCTTCCTCCAGCTTGGCTTCCATGAAGGTGCGTAGAGATTCGGCAGGGATACGGCGGGCTCGGCCGATGGTGATGCTCTTGAGTTCGCGCGAGCGGATGAGGTCGTAGACCTTGAAGCGACTGAGACGCAGGGCCTCCATGACTTCGGGAACGGTGAGTGCTCTGTGGGTGGTGGGCAGCACTGAACTCACTACGGCCTCCAAGAGGACGGCAAATGCCGGGGCCTTCTTCGCTCTGGGGGATCCGCAACATCCGCCACGCCGCAACATTGCAGGTCAGCGGCCTGAATCTGTGGCGGATGCTGTTTCTGTTGCGGATAGGTGCCGCCGCACGTGGGCGCGGCGGCACCTATCGGGTGGGTGGTGTCAGACCACGCTGCGGAGGGTGGGTGTGGCGGATTCCGCAAACATGTGGCGGGTCCCGGAAGGGCCTTCCGCCACAGATTCACCCTCGTTGACCTGCGGTGTTGCGGATGTTGCGGATGTTGCGGATTCCTGGGGGTTGGGGCGGCAGTAGCGGTTCCACGCGTCGGTGAGGTCTTCGGCGTAGTAGCCCTTGGGGGTGGTGCTGCCCACCCGGATGCCCTTGGGCTTGATCGGGGTGTTGTCGGGCCGCACGTACTGGCTCAGGAGCTTGGACAGCCGTCGGGCGGTGAGCGGCTTGATGGCCTGCCCGTCCTCACTCAGGTCATCCCAGGGAGCGTCGTCGAGGGAGAGAAGGACTTCGAGGATGGCCGCGGTGGGCATCTTGTCGACGCCGCAGAACACCTTGTCGCGCAAGTCGGTCAACAGCCGCACACCGAGGGAAGCTTCGTCGTTGCTGGCCGCAGACTTGATGAGCTCGATGCACGCCACTCGGGCCCGGCCCGGCCAGTGCCCTCCGGCAGCGTCGGCGACCGCGAGCAACGGTTCCCACACGTCCGCCGGCCGGTCCGTGACGCCCTCGGGCATCTCGGGCCACGCGTCGGAAACCTGGTCGTGCAGCGTGGCAGTCCAGTCTGCGAGCCGGTCCCGGAGGAGGTGGCCTTGCTTCTCGTGGACGCGGCGCCGGTAGGGCTCGCACTTCTCGTTTGGGGCCTTCTTGCGCATGCGGATGATGACCGACCTGGTCAGGATCGTGTCGGGCAGGGAGCCGAGTCCGGCCATGGCGACCGCGCAGAACGAGGGGAAGAAGGCTGCTTTCTGCTCGGATCCGTCTCCGACGCAGCGCAGGGACTTGGCCCCGCGCCGATAGCCGGAGTTGAGGAAGCCGCGGACTTCCTCGTTCCCGCCCGCCTTGGGCCCGAAAACGGTGTCGATCTCGTCGAAGAGAAGGGTGGGTGTTCCCTCGTCTGCGGAGACAAGCCGGAACAGAGCGTTCGCGGAGGCATTGACGGTGGTCGCCGCGCGGGGGGTGAGGGTTTCGATGATCTCCAGGGCTCGTGACTTCCCGGAGCCGGGTTCAGGGCTGAGGAAGGCGATGCGGGCGGTGCCGTCGAGAGCGTCCATCAGGTGGGCGTGCGCGTCCCACAGGGCTACGGCGACGTAGGCGTGTTCGGTGGGGAACACGTTGAACCGACGGTGGAAGGCTTCCACCTCGTCGAGGAGGGCAGCACCGTCGATGGGCGGGGTGAGCGTCGCGGTCATGCGGCGGTCCTCCTGGTCTGGGTAGTGGTGTGGGGGCAGTGACCGACGGTTGCGCGGGTGTTCAGCTCGATGACGGCGCGCCGTCCCTGGGCGCGTTCGTGGTGGCCGCAGGTGCACAGCCAGTCGGCGACGGGGATCTCGTTGCGGTCGAGCCCACGCAGGCTCAGACCGGGCTGGATGCCGGTCACGGTGACCATGCGCAGGTCAGTGAGAACAGCAACGGGGACGCCTTCGGCGACGGCCCTCGGCGCACCACTGCCGGATGCACCCAGGGCCGGTTCGGCGATGCCGGGACCGGTAGGGGTGGAGGGCGGGCATTTCAGAGGAGGGGTCGACCGAGGGCTCATGTTGTCTCCCGGGGCCGGCAGGTGCGCTGGGACCAGTTCAGGACGCTGCGCAGGGTGGCGCGGCACTGGGATGCCGGGAGTCCGGCCGCCTCACCTGCCCTCTGAAATGCCTCTTCTACTTGGTGGCGTGTGAGGTCGCCCCATCCGACGAAGCGGGCCACCTTGCGGGCGCTCTTGAAGAGTTGGGCTTCACGGTTGCCCTCGGCGGTGCCTGCCACGAGGGCGGTTTCCCGTTCCAGCGCGGTCTCCGCCGCTCGGCTGCCCCTCTTCGGCTGGGACAGCCGGAGGGGCTCTGTGGGGCGCTCTACGGGCTTGAGAGCGTCCAGCAGCCATCCGGGCAGCGGTGCGACAGGGGCGGAGTCGAGCACCTCGTACGCCCCCCCGTTGACGGTGCTCCCGGGGGCGACGACATAGCCACCCCAGGCCCGGGTGTCGATCGGTGGAGCGAGGAACCCGGCGGTGTTGCCGAGCCGGATTCCGACCGGGGCGGTGAAGTACCGGTGTTCTCCACCGCTCGCGGTCCGCACCCGGTAGGTGGTCGGGACGGTCTGGCCGGCGCGCTCGCAGAGCGCCTTGAAGGTCGTCACGCCGCAAGGCGTGTCCGCACTGCTGTTGGGTTTGGGCATGTCCAGATCGACGACGATCAGCCCGGACGGGCCGGTCGCGATACCGATGTTGAACCGGCCCGCAGCCCATGCCCGGTGGATGCGGTCGGGGTCGGTGGTGGCGCGCTGCTCCCACTTGCGGTGGCCAACAGCGCAGTCCCCGGTGCGGGGGCAGGATGCCTCTCCGTGCAGGGCCGGCGGCTTGCCGCCGGGACGTAGAGGGAACACCGCCCAGTCACGCTCGGCCGCGTCCAAGGCTGCGGTCAGAAGGTGTGTGCTCATGCCGCCACCTCCATGGTGCGAGCCAGGAACGCGGTTCCGATCCACTGGGTGAAAGCGGGTGGAATGGCCTCGGTCAGTTCCTCGCGAATGTCGGTCCAGGTAATGCCCATGGCCTGCTGCATCTCCGGGACCGTCGCCTTGCCCCCACCCTTGCCGTACGGAGCGACGTAGGGCCCTTCGCGGTAGATGCCGTGCCGGTGGCCGCGCACGTAGCCGCGGTGCTTCGGGTGCGCCGGCTGCGAAGTGCTCCAGTGGCCCAGTTCGAAGTTGCGGTGGCGCAGTACTCCGAGGTGGAACATCTCCCCGCACAACCACAGGTCTTTGCGGATCTCGGCCCGGCCGTTGGGCTGCTCGATCACGTACGGGAGACCGGATGCGTCCAGGAGTTCGCGGGTGGGTGCTACGAGGTCCTCGTGGGTGCCGCCCCACCCCTGTGACGCGTTAGTGCCCACAGTCAGTGCGCACTTGCCCTGGCAAGGAGGGGAGGTGTGCACCGCCGTGAACTGCCGAATCTCGCCGGACGCGATCAGGGCGGCGAGGTATTCGAGGGCGTCGGCCCGGTGGAAGGTGAAGGGGTAGTTCGGGCGGTCGGCGATGTCCACGCCGGTCACCTCGAACCCTGCTCGGTGGTAGCCCATGGCTGCGCCGCCGGCGCAGCAGAAGAGATCCAGTAAGCGGGGCCGGTGGCCCGGGTCTCGCCGGATCGGGACAGGTTGAGTCATGCTGGATGTCTCCAGTTCTCATGAGTGAGGTGCTGGAAGAGGGCGGCCCCGTTTTCATTGGCGTGAGTTCGGGGGCCGCCTTCGTCAGCGGTGGTTGATGGTGCCGTTGGCTTTGCCGAACATGCCGCTCGCGCTGATGTTCTGGGTGATGTGCATCGTGCTCCGGCCGGTGCCGGCCGCAGTGCGGCCGAGCCGCAGGAGCATCGGGACGCCTACGGCTGCGGCGGCGATGAGGGCAACGGCGGCCCAGAGGGCTTGGCTCATGGCGATCAGTCCCGGGGCTGCGTAGGAGATTCCGATGCCCGCGGCGGCGACGCCCCCGCCGATCGTCGGCGTGAGCAGGGCGGTGGTCTTGGCCCATGTCGGTATCGGCTGTGAGACCGGAACGGGCGGCGGGGGCGGGGCTTGGGTCGGGGTGTAGGCGAGGGTGCGGATGCCGCCGGGGAGGGTGACCATCTGCACTCCGGGCGGGATCTCGTGGGGCAGCATCGCGGGGTGTCCGGTGGGCTGCTGGGGGGTGAGGGTGGTGATCTCGTACGCGGTCTCATGCACGACGGGGCTCCTTCAGCAGCGCGGGCGACACCCCGGGATGTGAGGGGGGTGTCGCCCGTGCTGGCTTGTCGTGTCGCTTGTCGCTTGTCTTGTCTTGTCGCTTGTCGCCTTGCAGGTCACAAGCCGTTTCCGGCCCGCACGGAGTCATCCAGGGCCCTTCTCGAACCGATGACGACAAGCGACAAGCGGTCAGCCCTCGGCGGGGCTGTCGGGGGCGTGGTGGCGGTGGACGTAGCGGGCTTTGGTACCGGCGCCGACTCGGACGGCGGTGCCGTCCTCGGTCCACGTCTTGAGCCAGCCGACCACCGTCTGCCGGGTCGTTCCGTGCTCCTCGGCGAGTGCACGGGCGATCGCCGACGCCCCGGTTCCCTCCGGCCCGGCGGCGAGCAGCAGGCCGAGGGCGGCCTGCCGGGCGGCGTTGTCCTCGCTCTGGAGCGCGGACAGGTTCAGCCCGCCCGTGGCTGGCTGGTCGGTGTTCGTTCCGGGCTGTGAGAACGTCGCGAACTCTGCGTCGATCTGCTCGCGGAACTTCCGGGCCAACGCCTCCTCCGGCGACTCCTGACCGGTCCGCAGCGCGGAGAGGTTCAGTCCGCCCGTAGCGGGTGGACCGGCCTGCTCGGTTGCGGCTGCCGAGGTGGTGGCGGTGTCCCGCATCCATGCCGTGCGCTCCGGATCCCACCGGGAGGCGTAGGCGCTGCCCGCGGCCTTGGTGGACACGTCGTCCAGGGTGGGGTGCATGTCGGTGGTGGCGTGGACGATGTCGCGGATCTGGTTGGGCAGGATCCGCCAGTTCTTGAACAGGGCCGCCGCAGACTCCGGCGTCCCCATGAACCCTGCCCCCTTGAACGGAGCCTGGTCGACGCGGAGCCCGCGGGCCCCGGGGAAGACCTTGCTGAGGTCCATGCCTTCCACCTCACCACCGGTGAGGCAGACCCGGGCCTTGGCTTCGCGGCGGATCATCAGGTTGCCGAGCACAGACCCGGTCGCACCCAGCGCGGTGAGCACGGTGCGCACGCCCATGGCGCGCAGCATCCGGATCACTTCGAGGATCTTCTTCGCGAGTTCCTTCATGGACCGGTCGGTGCTGGTCAGGATCTCCGCACCCTCGTCGACGACCAGCATGATCTGGGGGATCTTCGCGCTGATGGGGAGCTGGTCGGTGTTCCGCTCTGCCATGAGGTCCTGATAGGCGACCTTCCGGCGCAGCCCGATTGCCAGGGCCGCATCGAGCATCAGTACAGCCTCCTCGTAGGTGGAGGCCAGCCAGTCAATGCCGGGCCGGACCCCTTCGACGGGGGCTCCGTTGGTGTCGAGGGCGGGGCGGACCCAGGGCAGGCCGGCCGATCCGGCGTTGAGGTCGATCACCCAGGTGAGCACGTTGGTGGTGCGGGCGAACCCGGCCAGGATGACGTGGACCATGTTGGTCTTCCCGGACCCGGTGGGGCCGACGACCAGCGCGCACTGCTCGCGCAGGAACACGCAGATCTCTTCGGCATTGGTGCGGTACCCCCACGGGATCCCGGTGTAGATCGACAACGGGCTGTAGTTCGACGGGTAAGTACGCTCCTCGGAGAGCACGTTGACCGTGGTCACATCGATCAACACCCGGCCCTGGTGGATGCCCTGCGAGGCAACCGCGGTGCAGCCGTGAGGCAGCCTCGCATCCGCAGACAGCGCGGCGGAGTGCTGCGCGATCCGGTCGTACGTGGTGCCGCCCGGGGGAAGTTCGGCGTCGATCGTGAACCCGGTACCGGTGGGCCAGATCTCCACCGCGAGGACCCGCAGCGTGATGTTGCAGACCCGCTGCACGCGGTCCACCCACTGCGCGGCGATCGCGCGACGTTCGGCAGACAGTTCACGGTTGACCTGGCGTTCATCGGCGGCGATGGCTTCCAGCTCGCGGGCCTCTTCGTAGAGGAGGGTGGAGCGGGCGGCGGCACCGATGCCGACGCCGATCGTGGCGAGCGATCCGAGGGCGGCCCAGGTGAGGGGACCGGTGGTCATGGCCCAGGTGGTCCATCCGGCGCCAACCAGCCAGGATGCGGAGCGCATGGCGATGGTGCGGGCGGCCAGGCGTTCGCGCAGGCTGCTGATGGTGTGGCCGATCGCCCCGGCCGCGCCGACCGTGAGGACCCAGCCCGCGGGCATGCCGGTGGCTGCTCCGGTGGTGGCGACGGCGAGGCATCCGGTGGTGGCGGACAGGGCGCCGGTCACGGGTCCGTGACCGGCAGCCCAGTCCCACACCGGCCCGGTGCTGGCCTGTGTGGTGGTGGTCATGTCAGACGTTCCATCCCTTCTCGGCTTCGGATCCGTTGCGCGGGTCCTCGTGGCGGGCGATGTCCTGTTCGTGGGACTGGCGGAACAGCGGGCCCATGTCCTCGGCGACGGCGACGGCGGCCATGAGGGCGCCGAAGATGTCGTTGAAGCCGTCCGCGACTGCCTTCTCCAGCGGGAACTCCGAGTCGGCCCGCTCGGCCAGGACCCGCATCACATTCGCCACGCTGGTGAGCGCGGCCGGGAGCCCTTCGACCATGGCCAGGATCTCCATGGCGTCCTCGGGGTCGTACTGACCTGCCGCGGACTCCATTTCCGCGGCGTACTCCTCGAACCGGAAGCCAGACACGTTCTCTCCCTCACTCGCACTGGTGGTGGGTGCTGCCGGCGTCAGCCCCGCGGGGCGCTGTGCCGTGTCGCTGATCTGGTCGGTGTCCTCGGTCGCCTCCTGGTCGGCGGCGGCTTCGTCGTCCTGCAGGGCGGCGCGTATGGCGTCATCCCGGTCGTTGCGCTGCTCTCCGGCGGTGCGGGTCATCCGGGCGTAGAGGCGGCGCCCGGGGTACTGCAGCCAGGCCCAACGGAGCTTCCGACCCAGCGGGGTGCTCACCATCCCGACCAGTCCGAGAGCTCCGGCGAGCAGCGCGGCGAACAGTCGGCGCCCCTGAAACCGCGCCGCGGAACGCCACAGGGCCTTGCGGGCCTTCTTCCTGGCCGGTGCCTTACGCACGTCGCCCCGCTGAGCAGCGACCTGCCGGGCGGTCCGCTGGTCGCGTGCCTGTCGGTTGCGCTCGATCGCCCTGCCCTTGACGGCACCGATCCTGCCCGCGGCCTTGCTCACGGACCGGCCGATCGGACCCTTACGAGCCATGGACGCCGACCGGGCCGCCGTCTTGGCACCCCGGCGGGCATCCGCGAGGGAGCGCCGTGCCCCAGCGGTCGCGGACCGGCGGGCGGCCCGCGACGGGGGCGACTTGCGGGCCGAGTCCCGCAACGCCTTGACCTGCCCCGCACGACCCCGAGACTGGCCCGGAGCTCCAGCAGATCCGTGCTTAGTCGGCGTCGTTCCGGGGCTGCCGGGGCCGTTCTTCTGTCGGCTCGCCTTGCCCGTCCCCAGCAGGGAACCGGCAGCGCTTCGGCCGGACTTTCCTCGGCCGCGGCCTGCGGTCTTACTGGTGCCGGCGTTGCCGTTACGGGTCTGGCCCGGCACCCGACCGGATGCGCCGTGACGGGCGTTCCGGCCGGCCGATCCGGTTCCGGCCGCAGCGCGCGACGTTCGGCCGGTGGGCTTGGGGGATTTCTTGTTGGCGCGGTGCTTGCGGGTCGCTGCGGCCGTGCCGAGAACGACGGCGCCGGTGGCGGCGAGGGCCAGGGCGGCCGGGCCTCCAACCAAGGCTGCTGCGGCGAGCAGGGAGGTGGTGGCGTTGGTGCCGGTCACCGCGAGCGGGACGACCGGCCAGCCGCCCGGGGTGTGCTCCACCTCAGCCGTGGCCGGTGCGGGCCTCTGCTCGAGGATCGGGGCGGGGATGTCCGGTGCAGCCGCGGGGGCCACTACCGGGGTGATGGTGGTGTCGGTCATGCTGAGTGCACTCCTTCACGGAGTTAGGGGCCCGGCCGGATCTGTGGTGGTGAGGGCCGGGCCCTGCGAACTTTCAGGCGGCGCACTGTTCTTCGGGGTAGGCGCAGGTCACGCACATGCCGAGCGAAGGCGGGATGCGATAACCGGCGTCCTGGCGGCAGTTCGAGCAGACTTGCTGAGCGGCATTCGCCTTGCCCAGTGCCGCCCACCGGGCCGGAGTCATTGGCCGTACTGGCTTGGCACGGTCGACGCGGTAGAGGTAGGCGACCAAGGGGCCCCGGCGCTTCCGAGGACGTTCGAGCACGGCGGCGACGTCCTGCCCGCCCGGCCGCAGACCTTGGGCACGGAGCTGCCGGAAGGTTGCGTAGCCGGGCGGCGCGAGGCGCCACCGGTAGACCGGCAGGGAACTCACTGGCTCGCGCCCTCAAGCGCCCGGGCTGTGGAGTCGTCGCGCAGTTCCTGGTAGCGGGCAGAGATCCAGCCGATCGACCAGCCGGTCAGCTCGGCCGCGGCCCGCACCGCAAGCCCTGCTTCGAACGCGGACCGGGCGGTTGCCCGGGCCTTCTCCTCGGATTGCTTCTCCGTGGCGGGGCCGGCCGCCAGGAGCGCGGCCCGTTCACGCTCGGCGCGCTCCTGCCGCTCGGCCTGCTCACGGCGTTCACGCTCCTCGTGCTCCCGGCGCGCTCCAGCACGGCGTTGGGCCGCCTCTAGTTCGAGGCGTTCACGCTCGACCTGCTGCTGTTCACGCTCACGTTCACGGCGTTCACGAGTCTCCTGCTCGGCACGCTCCCGGGCCTCGGCCCGCTCGCGCTCCTCACGTCGCGCAGCGTCCTCCCGCGCTGTCTGTTCACGGGTGAGCAGGGCTTCATGGTCGCGCTGTTCACGTACCAACTGGGCCGCGTGTTCGCGATCCTCACGGTCCCGGCGCTCGGCCGCCTCACGGCGCTGGGTGGCTGCCTGCTCGCGCTCTGCCTGCTCGGCTTTCTGCCGGGCCTCCTGAGCGGTCAGCGCGGCGGTAATGGCCTGCCGGTAGGCGAGACCCGTCTCCGCGGTGACGATGAGCAGGAGCGGGGCGACCGCGTGCACGGCCACGCCGACCAGCTCCTTCTTCAACGCGGAGTCGGCCACGTTCAGGGCCAGTGTCATGCAGCCGGTCATCCACCGCAGGACCACCGGCCACCTGCCGCCGTGCCCACCGAGACGGGCCAGGACGGCATCGAGCCGGACCACGATGACAACCGCGGCATCGACTACGAGGGGCAGGATGGGGGCGGTCCACTTCCATCCGACGGGGGTGTGGCGCTCCATGAGCGGGGTCACTGTGAGGATGGAGAAGAGCATCGCTCCGGCCACGATCAGCCACGTCCCGACGGACAGTGCCCTTTCCGCTGAACGGATCTGAACGCTGTTCACGGCATGCCCCCGTCCCGTGAACGCACCCGGATCGAAGCCAGCAGCCGCACCGGCGACGCGTCGTCGCCGTTCGTCTTGCCGTACTCCGTCCACTCCCACTCGGCGCCATCCGTGAACACGAACCCGAGTGCGGCGAGCACCCGTGAACGCTCACCCACCGTGGGCACGACGGGCGTAGGACCGAAGTCATGCTCCGGCCACTGCGACACCGGAACGTCCATCAGCACGACGTACAGACGCCACCGGCCACCACGGTTGGACATCTGCGCGGTGAACGTCTTCATGCGGCCACCGCCGGACCGGCGGTGATGCCCGTCGCGGCCGGACGGCGGGCCCTGCGGCGCGGGCGCCGGCCGGTGGGCTGCGACTTCATCGGCAGCGTCCGCAGCAGCGACGCGGCGTAAGCCGCGGTCTCCGGGTCGCTCTCCCGCAGGTCCGCGAGGACCTCGTGAGCAACGTCCAACCGCGCAGCCCGCTCCACCGCGGACTCCGTGGCCGAACCGGTGAACAGCTCCAGATCGATCCCCAGAGCCAGCTCAATGAACTCAGTCGCGGTAACAGGCTCGCGACCAGCAACGATCATCTTCATGGGTCGTGTTCTCCTTTGACGGTGGACGGCCCAAAAGCGGCCCCGGTGGTGAGACACCGGGGCCGCGCCGTCATGGGGCGGGCTGCCCGCCATGGCAGGCAGCCCGGAAGTGGACGGGTCAGCCGCGCTTGCCGTGGGTGGCGTTCAGCTCGGCGACGGCGTTCTTGCACTTGCCGGAGGTGATCCGGTCGTAGACCTTCTGGCTCCGGGCGACGGCTTTGGGAGTGGTGAGGTCGGTCGACGTGCTCTTCGGCTGCTTGCCGGACATGCGAACTCCTCATGAGGTGGAAGGGGTGGACCCGGCCGGATGCCCCGGCGGCTCCCCTCAGCCCCGCCCGTACAGCCCGCAGAACGGGCCGGACGGGCGGAGGAGGCAACCGGTCGCAGCGTGAGCTGCGGCGTTTAGTAGTTCAGGTGGTCTCTTCCGGGGACGCGCCTGCCGTTTGAAGGAACAGGTCGCTAGGGCCCCGCTGTAGGCAGAGACCTGCCGTCCGGACTGACAAGGGACCGCCCGCCTCTCGGCGAACGGCTGTCCGGCACCCTCCCCCCGGCCAGTGCAGGGCTCCTGGGTCGTGCAATCCACAGCCCGAAGGCCGAGGAGTAACGCCCAAGCAGGCACTCTTATCGGAGCTGCACCGCTTGCTCAACTTGTTGGTACAAGTTGATGCAGTGATGGTGCACCCACGGACCGTCAGGAGTCAAGCGATTGAGGTCCACATGTACCAACAAGTTGAGCGAGTGCGCCATCATGGGGGAATGAGCAAGCAGCCGAAGTACCGGCAAGTCGCGGATGCCCTCCGCCGCGAGATCGACAACGGGACCTACCCGCCTGGGTCCCGCCTTCCTTCGGAGAGCGAGTTGTCAGCTCGCTTCGACGCGTCGCGGAACACCGTGCGGTCCGGACTCGGTTTGCTGGTAACGCAGGGCCTTGTCTCCTCAAGCCAGGGGCTTGGGTACGAGGTGTCCAAGCATGAAGTTTTCGAGCTGAACGCCTCACGGTTCGAGAACCTGGACTTCCCGCAAAACGGTGACGCGTACAGCACCGACGTAACCGCCGCGGGCCGACGGCCCCACCAGATGTTCCGGGTCGAAATCCTGCCTGCGCCGGCCGAAGTCGCAGAGCGGCTGAAGGTAGATGCTCAGTCCCGTGCGGTCCTGCGGTTCTGCCATCGGTACGTCGATGACGTGCCGTGGTCGACTCAGGCCACGTACTACCCCGCCTGGCTCGCAGACGAGGCTCCCAGACTTGCCGAGCCCGGCGACATCGAGGAGGGCACCACGCGCTACCTCGCCGCACGCGGGACCGAGCAGGTGGGGTACTTCGACGAGATCTCGACCCGCATGCCGACGCCAGACGAGGCACGCCTGTTGGAGATCGGCGCGGGAGTACCCGTACTGCTCTGGATGCGCACGGGGTACTCGGCAGAGCGCCCCATCCGCTGCACCATCACGACGTTCCGGGGCGACCTGAACCGGATGAACTACGAGATCGGCGACCAGTCGGCCCGAAACGAGATCGATTCTCAGTGAACATCACACCAGCCCGCCCAGGCGACGTCGCCACACTCATCGCCTTTCGCGAGGAGGCTGCGGCTTGGCTCTCGCGCCTTGGAAGCGATCAGTGGCAACGCCCCTACCCCACCGAGCGGCTCGCCGCCGCCATCGAGGCGGGTTCCGTCTTCATGGTCATGGACGGCGACGTCACCGCCGCCACCATCACCCTCTCGCCGGAGGCGGAAGAGGGCTTGTGGACGGACGAGGAGTTGGCTGAGCCATCCCTCTTCGTCACCAAGCTGACTGTGGGTCGGACACACTCCGGTCAGGACCTGGGAGGCCAGGTGCTCAATTGGGCGTGCGACCGCACCTATCGAGGCGGAGGAGAATGGCTCCGCCTCGACGCGTGGACAACGAACGAACCGCTACAGCGCTACTACCTCCTGCACGGGTTCGAGCACGTCCGTACCGTCCGCGAGGGCGGCGCAGTGAACGGCGGGCCGCGAGTGTCCGGGTGGCTTGCACAACGTCCGGCGGCGCCAACTGACCACGGGTTCCTAGACGTCGCCGTCTGACGCCTCAAGTCACCGAATCACCTGCGCCCGGACGTCGCCCTGCAGCACCGAAGAATCTCTGCTTTGGTGGCCCCAGCCCTAGCTCTGATTCTGCCGAGCTAGGGCTGAGAGTTCTGAACGGGTCAGGAGGCAGATTAGCCGCAGTGTTAACGCTGAGGACGCACGGCGATCGGTACGTCCACCTGCGGCTGCAGAATCTCCAGGCTGCCGCTGTAAGCCCGCACTACCTTATTGTAAATATCGGAATCCTTAGTGGTCGACAAAGAGATGACCAGGGCGTAATCCGTCTTCTCTCTCTGTTCCCCAGCCATCAATTCAACACGTGAGACATGTCTTACGTCGAACACTGGGCGAAGCAAGGATGAAGCTCGAAGATTGATTGACTTATGCTTCGTAGTCTCCCACTTATGCGCACGCTTCCTGAGTGCGTCTTCAGGAATGTAGTCACCATCCTGAAAAAATGACCTGGTGGCAGCATGAATACTGTCTTCTCTGCTGAACTTTTCCGCATGAGGACGAAACACCGGCTCGATTGCGCTTCCGGTATAAGTGCTGGGCGTGCGTGAATCTGTAGCACTACTGATGCAGTATGTAGCGCTCACAGTGACCATTCCCTCAGTCACCTCTTCAGGGAACGGGATGGCCATGCGCACACTTTGCCCGGCTTCGATCGAACCTTGGTAAAGGATTCGAACCGAATTATCGGGACACACCACAAATTCCTCGATCTCATCAGGAATGCGCCCCCACCCTGCTTCCTCGATTGGCACATCGCCCCTGTTTGCGCAATGCACCAGAAGCGCCCTAAGAGCCAAGGGCTTAATGTGACCACCGAAGTGCGCCCTGATTCCTGCCGCCATTCTCAGCGCGGCAGGAGAAGCGAAACTAGTCCCCATAGCTGATTCCAGCTTTCCGCCACTTGCACGTGACGCAAAGTGGAATGGTTCGTAGCTTGACCCACCGAAGCTCAGCAAATCCGGCTTCACCATGCCAGGCGAACGTCCGGGACCCATGGCGCTGTACTCTGCCCGGTCCCAATTTGCACGGTTGCTAGTAGCCGATCCGACGGCCAAAGCGTTAACGCAGTCCGAAGGGATCTGGATGCGCGCATTCCCAGAAAGCCGGTCCGCCTGGCCATTATTCCCTGCAGCCACGGAGAGGAATGTCTGTCCGTCAGACAGGTACTCGTCGAGAACAGCCGTCCACGGGTGCACCTCGTCGTCTTCGATGGTGAGCTCAGGACCCAGACTAAGGTTCACAAAGTCGTAGTTTTTCTCTTCCAATACATCTCGAATTCGTTCGAGAGTGTTGTAGAGGGAATACGACTCTTCCTCTTGACCATCCAGAATTCGATAGTGGTCAATGCTATTAAACGGTCGTGGCGCTGCTTCCCCTGGCTTCAGGCTGCCAAACAATGCCGCAGACGTAACCATATGGCCATGGCCGAGGCATTCGGCCACTTCCGGCCCTACGCCCGCAGAATCAAATGATTTAGCCCACTGAGACATTGGGCTATCACGAGGCAATCCTCCATCAAAAATTGCCATACGAATCGACGAATCGATCGGGCCTTCCGCGGGGAGCGGTGCCGCTGGCACGTCATGGACGATCATGCTGCGTTCAACAGGGTGCATTGTCCGAAGCTTTGGCATCGGGCGAACTACCCGCAAAAACGCGAATTTGCTGAGCCTGTCAAGCTCATCCCGAGATGCGCTAACCGGCATAAAAACCAGTCCCGCCACCGGGATTCTGCGATCCATATCCGCGTGCGCGCCGCAAGTTTCTGCGTAGTGTTCGAACGAACTAAGAATCTTCTCGCTATCAGAGCTTGGCAGGTGCAGGCCTACCTCGAAAAGCATTTCCCCTTGCGCAACTTCCCTCGTGCCGCGCTTCTTGTCCGTGACCGACGGAGCCCGGAGGCATTCAACCACTCGAATTTGTGAGTTGTCTGGGATCCCTCGCCCATCGCCCCAGCGCTCCAGGAGGGCATGGAAATTCGATCGCTTTCCGGCGACAAAGAGCTCTGTAGTTTCCAAGGCTGCCGGCTCACCCTGGCGTGTCCACTTGTCGGGAGTCACGATGGCCCCACGCGACCCGATATATGCAAGCCCGGATTCCCTGAGGAAAACGCCTGGGTGATGCACCTTCGCGATAAACTGTGGGTGAAGTGTAACAATTCCCACGGCTTTATCGTTGGGGCAGGCTTCCGAGGGAAGTGCGTCTAGATCACGAACGGCTACTTCCAATTGGGGCCGTAGGCGTTCCCAAGCTTCATCTGGCGAATAGGGATACTTTGTTTCTCCTCCACCAGGTCGCACTTGGACTGGGGACACGAGTCGCTCACCGTGCCCCAGAAGGAAATTACGCTCTCCAGACATTGTCCCCCCTGATTAAAATTAGTCTGGCTGCCTTTCGCGCTGGTGGCGGCGGATAGTGTCGCGACTAACGCCGGTCAGTTCGCTCGCTCTCCTCTGTGATAGCTCCCCATCGTGCACCAGATCAAGGGCAATATGAAGGCGTTCGGCTTGATCAAGGTGCCGAAGACGATCGTGCCCCAGCTGCAGCAACACTTCGAACAAGCGTTCGCCAGTGAGGGCAGCCCTTCGGCGCCCGGACATTACTAGGCGCTCGGCATCAGCAAACGACGAGCCAGTCAGCACGCGAACCAAGAACCCGATGCCCTCGAGTGGCTCGTCACCGCAGTAATGGCGCAGCGCTTCCTCCAGCTCAACGGGGCCAGGAAGGGGGAAGTTGACAACCACATCGAAGCGCCTCCACACCGCCGGGTCCAGGAGGTCACCATGATTGGTTGCGGCGAGCAGGAGAGAAGTTGCGGGCCAATCGTCGATCTCCTGCAGAAGCACCGTGACCAGGCGCTTGAGTTCTCCCACCTCGGCAGCGTCATCACGCCGTTTGGCGACCGTATCGAGTTCATCCAGCAAGAGGACCGATGGGCTTGACTTGGCGTAGTCAAGTACCTTCCGAATGTTCCCGCCCGTACGTCCCAGGTAGCTACTCATGACCGAGGAAAGATCAAGGACTAGCAGTGGAAGCCTGAGTTCACTGGCTAGCCAGCGCGCAGCCAGTGTTTTACCCACACCTGGCGGCCCCGTGAAGAGCCCCGCGCGGCTGGGAGTTAGACCGGACCTGGCAAGGCGCTCGGCGGCCCTGTGCTCATCGCGCAGCTGCTCGATCTGGGTCTTCACGTGCGGCGCCAGGACGGGGGGTACTGCCGGCCCTAGCTGATCGGCGCGGATCAAGGGGAGTCGGCTGTCGCCGTCGAGGGGGACGGACGCTGCGTTACCCAAGCCCCTCATGGGCGAGGAAGGGCCAGGCGCCGAGCGGAGGAGATCCCGCAAGGAGTCAGCCAGGGACGCATTCTTTTGCTGGTACCGCCTCGCCATGCGCTGCACAAGCGTCTGTACGTCTTGTGCTCGCCCAGCCATCGCGACGCGAGCTAGATGGACTAGATCCTTCTCATACTGCGCATATTCGTCCACTGCTTGGATAGTTGCCTTCTCTAGCATGGCTCCCACAGTAGCTCCTGGTGGACTAATCACTCTCCACGCGCGACAGATTAGTCCACACGTGCGGCATAAGACCAGTCTCGCGGGTGCCACTGACAATCTCAGCAGTGAGACGCGCTAGTGAGGCTGTCGCGTGGACCCTGCCCTCTCCGGAGGTCGATCCCGCCATGACCGCAGCCGATTGAGTCGTCAGCGACAACCAGGTCGTGGCAGGGCCCAGAGACCGACCTGCCCGGCCCCACTGAGCATTGGGACTCACGGCGCGGCTCCCAGCGACAGCCGGAGCGAAGCGCCCCTACGATTGACGAACTCTGGGGGCCAAACGGGGGCCAACGAGCAAGAACGGCTTAAGACGGCACTGGACGTCCACGGACGACACCCACGACCAACTGCCAGGCCAACGAGATGGTTGGGGGAGGACAAGAAGGCCGCTGATCGCGTTCGGGACGAAGAGGCCGTGACGGCAGCCTCTGACGGCAACGTCAGCACACTGAGCCTGCCCTGGACGGCTTCGGAGGCACTCGCCACACCCGGCCCTGGGCTTGATAGGCAGGCGGGCCGCTCGGTTGGTCGAACTCCTAAAGCGGGTGTCGCAGGTTCGAATCCTGCCGGGGGCACAGCACCAAGGGCCAGTTCGGAGGCTTGATCCTCTCGAACTGGCCCTTTCGCGTGATCACGTCAAGCCTCATGAAGGATGAGGGGGGTGGGGATCTACGGCCTGCAACATAGTCCCGAGGTGGCTCCCGGGGACCTTTGTGCCCACCCCCCTTGACCGCGGACCTCGAAGGTTCTCTGACCGGTCTCCATCCACCAGGCAATCTAGCAAGTGGCACCGACAGCGGCCCGGCCCAGGAGGCGCGACGGCGCCTCGCTGCTGTACAGCAGCGGAGTACCGCAACCAGAGCAACCGCGTCCGGCCGCAGGTGGCTCACTGCGGCCCGTAGCGACAGGTGTGACGTCACCGACCGATCCGGTCAGAGCTACGGATCAGAAGCTCCGCGTGCCACAACTGCGCCGGATCGGGCGGGGTTTCCCGGAGAACTGCGGAAGCCTGCAAGGAGAGTTGCCGCCGACTAGCGCCGCCGGCCGGCCGCAGGTCAGACGCCGATGCCCCCCACCTCGCCCCTGAAGAGGTCGCAGGAAGCGGTGGGCCGGTCTGTCGTCAGCCCGCGCTCGTCCCTGAATCCGGGCGGGGCACCAGCACTGCGAGGACCACCGCGTGGGACGACGTCATGACATCGACCACGAATCGCAGGCGCCCGATATCGAGTCGGCGCAATGCCGGACCGTGGTCGGCGGCGACGACGAGAGAGACCGCGAGCAGAAGAAGCCGCCACAGGGCCATTACTGGGCGGCGCGTTACGCGGGGCAGTTTCGCCAGGGAGTCGTGCAGCCGCTCGCAGTGGAACGGGACGTGGCGTTGCTCGTCGGCCAGGATCCGTCCCGCCACGTCCGCAGTGAGAGAGTCGTCGGTGCCATCGCGCAGGGCCCGGTAATAGCGCAGCGCCACCACTTCCGCGGTCATCAGCACCAGCAGTTCCATACGCAGGCCCATGAGACGCCGCAGTCGTACGAAGACCACGTCGCTCCAGTGGCCGGTGAGCGTCGGCATACCCCCCGCAGCCAGCAGCCGGGCAAGTAGACGGGCGTGGTTCTGCTCCTCGGCGATGAAGAGCCGAACCGCTTGCGCATAGTCGGCGTCGCCGGCCTGGTCCGCTTTGCCGATGAGGTTGGCGCCGTCCCCGTCCTCGCCGACCTGGAAGCGCTGGATGCTGGCCCACACCGCCGGATGCAGCGTCGCGCTCTGCCCCCAGTCCGGATCACCCTGCGCGCGTCTGCGCTCACGCTCGTCCTCAAACCGCCTCGCCCACTTGGCGAAGTCGCCCGTATACACCCGGTCCCCTTCTCCGGAACACCACCACCGTGCCCCGGAGAGGAACGACGCAGTGGGACACCAAACCGTTCCACTACTCCCGGGCACCCCCAGTTCACCGAATCACAGGCACGCACCGTGCGAGACACCTGCCCAGCCCTCGTGAAGAGCCGTTTCCCAGCGGGGGTTGACATCGACAACTGACACTGAAATCAACGGGCGGCGGTACAGCCGGCGGGGCCGGAGCCGATGGTGTCGACATCGCGTATATCGCTCACGCCGCAGCCTCCGGAGCGATCTCCTTGATCAGTCCCTCGACCAGTGCCTTGATCTCGTCGCGGATGGGGCGGACGGCTTCCACGCCCTGACCGGCCGGGTCTTCCGGCTTCCAGTCGAGGTAACGCTTGCCCGGGAAAACAGGGCAGGTGTCACCACATCCCATCGTGATGCACACGTCGGACTCGCGGACCGCGTCGACGGTGAGGATCTTCGGGGTCTCGGCCGAGATGTCGATGCCGACCTCGGCCATCGCTTCGACGGCGGCGGGGTTCACGGCGTCGCCGGGGTTCGAGCCGGCGGAGCGGACCTCGACGCGGTTCCCGGCCAGGTGAGTCAGCCAAGCGGCGGCCATCTGGGAGCGTCCGGCGTTGTGGACACAGACGAACAGGACGGATGGCTTGCCGGAAGACTCGGCCATGATGATCGTTCCCTCTCCTCGCACTGCGGGACCAACCACCCATGACTTCAGCCCTCGCTGATATCACCAAGCGGTGATGTGACAGTATCAGCGCATGCTGACTTCAGTCGATCCTGATCTGATTCGGGTGCTGGGCGATCCGCTCCGCCTCCAGATCGTGACCCTGCTGGCGCGCGAGACGCTCTGTACGACGCACCTGGTCGAGGAGACCGGCGCGAAGCAGACCAACCTGTCCAACCACATGAAGGTCCTGCGCGAAGCAGGCGTGGTGGAGACCGAGCCGTGCGGCCGCTTCACCTACTACAAGCTGCGCCCCGAGATCCTCGCCGGCCTCTCCGAGCAGTTCGCGGCCCTCGCCGAGTCCGCTCGCACCGCTTCCGAGAACAAGAGGGCCTGCCCGTGACCTCCGCCGAGCCCACCACCGCCCCCACCGGCACATCGCCGGAGGCCGCAGCGGACGACTCGATCGTCAAGAAGCTCTCCACCCTTGACCGCTACCTCGCGGTGTGGATCCTCATCGCCATGGCTGTCGGTCTGGGCCTGGGGCGCCTCGTCCCGGGTATGAACGACGCGCTGGCGAAGATCGAGGTCGGCGGGATTTCCCTGCCGATCGCAATCGGCCTGCTCGTGATGATGTACCCGGTGCTGGCCAAGGTCCGCTACGACAAGCTCGACCGCGTGACCAGCGACCGCAAGCTGATGGTGTCCTCGCTGGTCATCAACTGGGCCGTCGGCCCCGCCGTCATGTTCGCCCTGGCGTGGATCTTCCTGCCCGACCTGCCCGAGTACCGCACGGGACTGATCATCGTCGGCCTTGCCCGCTGCATCGCGATGGTCGTCATCTGGAACGACCTCGCCTGCGGCGACCGCGAAGCTGCTGCCGTCCTCGTCGCATTGAACTCCGTGTTCCAGATCATCATGTTCGGTGTGATGGGCTGGTTCTACCTGGACCTGCTGCCTCAGTGGCTGGGCCTGGGCGACGGACAGGGCCTCGACGTCCCCGTGTGGCACATCGCGCTGAACGTCATCGTCTTCCTCGGCATCCCGCTCCTGGCCGGCTTCCTCACCCGCCGCATCGGCGAGAAGAAGACAGGCCGCGAGTCCTACGAGACGAAGTTCCTGCCCAAGATCGGCCCCTGGGCGCTGTACGGGCTGCTGTTCACGATCGTCGTCCTGTTCGCACTCCAGGGAAAGACGATCACCTCTCAGCCCCTGGACGTCGTACGCATCGCCCTCCCCCTGCTGGTGTACTTCGCGATCATGTTCTTCGGCTCCTTCCTCCTCGGCAAGGGCATCGGCCTCGCCTACGACCGTACGAGCACCCTCGCGTTCACCGCGGCAGGCAACAACTTCGAGCTGGCCATCGCAGTTGCCATCGCGACCTTCGGCGTCACCTCCGGCCAGGCGCTGTCCGGTGTGGTCGGTCCGCTGATCGAGGTCCCCGTCCTGATCGGGCTCGTGTACGTGGCACTGGCCTGGCGCAAGAAGTTCGCCCCTGCAGCCCTCAACACATCAGGAGGAGAATCCTGATGCACTGCCTCGACTGCCGCGCCGCAGGGACGAACAGCCCCACCTTCGGTATCTGCCAGGGACACGGAGCGCGGCACACGCCCGGATCGCACCCCGGAGTGTGAGATAGCCCTTCACATGGCTCGTCATTTCGGGAAGTGATGGGAGGTCAGGAGCCCTGCCTTGCGCAGCTTCTTCAGATGGTGGGACACGGTCGGCCGGGAAACGCCGACGTCCTGGATGTCGCACACGCACGCCTCGCCACCGGGATGCGAGGCGGCCCTGGAGAACCGCCGCAGCCGCACCGGGTCGGACAGCGCCTTGAACATCGCGGCCACTTTCTCCGCGTCGCCTGGTGACAACTCGGCGGCAGTGATCGGGGGCAGCACGGCACCACAGCATCAGCGTCCAGGACCGGACGCTGCACCCACCCGAATTCGACATGTGTCTATGTTGACACTCATCGATGCAAGTGCCAAGGTGAAGACATAGACAGCAATCGAAACAGCGGCCCGATGTGGTCGCCTCTCCCGGAGGACATCATCGCCATGACCACCGCTGCAGACCTTCCGGTCGTCGTCATCGGCGCAGGCCCCGCCGGGCTGGCGGCCGCCGCGCACCTCGTCGAGCGAGGCATCGAACCGCTTGTCCTGGAAGCCGGGCCGACCGCCGCCACCGCGGTACGCGGCTGGTCGCACGTGCGGCTCTTCTCCACCTGGAGCGAACTGACCGACCCGGCCGCTGAAAAGCTCCTGGCACCGACCGGCTGGGCCAAACCCGAAGGGGGCGCCTACCCCACGGGCGCCGACTGGACCGGGCAGTACCTCCAGCCGCTCGCCGATGCCCTCGGGGACAAGGTCCGTTACGGCGCCACCGTCACCGGCGTCTCCCGCCTCGGCCGCGACCGGACCGTCGACGCCGACCGCGAGCAGCAGCCGTTCACCATCCGCATCAAGCGCGCCGACGGCGCCGAGGAGCGGATCCTGGGCCGTGCCGTGATCGACGCGTCCGGTACCTGGTCCACCCCCAGCCCCATCGGCGCCGACGGCCTCCCGGCTCTGGGCGAACACGCCGCCTCCGCCCGCATCTCCTACCGCATCCCCGACCTCAAGGACCCGGCGGTCCGGGCCCGGTACGCGGGAAAGCGCACCGCCGTCATCGGCTCCGGCGCCTCCGCGTTCACCGCCCTGGCCGCCCTCGCCGACGTGGCGAAGGACGCCCCCGGTACGCACTCGGTGTGGATCCTGCGCCGTGGCATCAGCGGCTCCACCTTCGGCGGCGGCAGCGCCGACCAGCTCCCCGCCCGCGGGGCCCTGGGCCTGGCCGCCAAGGCCGCAGTCGACCACGGATACGCCGACGCCGTCACCGGCTTCCGTACCGAAGTCGTCGAGACCCTCGACGACCGTCTGACCCTCGTCGGCGAGGACGGCCGGCGCCTCGATCCGGTGGACGAGGTCATCGTCCTGACGGGCCTGCGCCCCGACCTGTCGTTCCTGTCCGAGCTCCGCCTCGACCTGGACGAGCGTCTGCAGGCGCCGGTGGAACTCGCCCCGCTCATCGACCCGAACCAGCATTCCTGCGGCACGGTCTATCCCCACGGCCACCGCGAGCTGTCCCACCCCGAGCAGGGCGTCTACCTGGTCGGCATGAAGTCCTACGGCCGCGCCCCCACTTTCCTCGCCATGACCGGCTATGAGCAGGTCCGCTCGGTCACCGCCGCCATCGCCGGCGACACCGAGTCCGCCGACCGTGTCGAACTCACCCTCCCGGAGACCGGAGTGTGCGGCGGCGCCGGACTCTTCGACGACCCCGCCGCCGCCCAGGTCGACGAAGGCGGCTGCTGCGCTCCGGACCCCGCCCTCGTGCAGATCGGCGCCGGCATCTCCGTGCCGGTCGCAGCCTCTGAGGACACGGCGTCCGGCGGGTGCTGCGGGTCCTGAACCACCGCGCACCGGCCACCCCGGCCGGGGCGCTCCCCTGTGTCAGGAGGAACGTCATGTCACGCATACAGCTCGCTCTGCGCGTCCCCGACCTCCACGCTTCGATCGCCTTCTACAGCAAGCTCTTCGCGACCGAGCCAGCCAAACTGCGCGAGGGGTACGCCAACTTCGCCATTGCCGACCCACCGCTCAAGCTGGTCCTCGTCCAGGGCACAGCGGACACGGAGACGCGGCTGGACCACCTCGGCGTCGAAGTCGACACCGCCGAAGCAGTCCGCTCCGCCACCTCCCGGCTCCAGGACGAAGGGTTGGCGACCGACATCGAGACCGACACCACCTGCTGTTACGCCCTCCAGGACAAGGTCTGGGTGCATGGCCCCGGCCAGGAACCGTGGGAGGTCTACGTCGTCAAGGCAGATGCCGGCTCAATGGCCAAGCGGAAGAACAGCACCTGTTGCGCGGGCCCGGCCGTCACCGAAGCAGGCGCGGCCGCGCCGGCCGATGCCGGTGGCTGCTGCCCGTGACCCACCTCGATGCCCGCGGGGCCACGACCGGCACGGGGGACCGGTCGTGGCCCCGCGCCGTACTGCCCGTCTTGCGGTACGTGCGGTAGTCCTCGCCGGCGCGACCATTCCCGCCCACGCGTTCGCACTCAAGGCCCTCTGGCCGACCGCGCCGCCACCGTCTCCGCACGCCCGAGGCTCCGCGACCGCGGTCTCACGCAGCCGGGCCTTCTGGATGCTCGCCACAGCCCTCACCCTTTCCGCCCGCGCGGGTACACGGCGGGCCAGGCAGCATGGCACTCGGCCTCGGCGGCGCAGGGCAAACGCTGGGACGTGCCCTGCACGCAAGGTCTGGCCGCTGGTACCGGCGTGGACAGAGCGGCCGGCAGCGAGCCGGACAGCGGCCTTGGCGTCGGATGCGGAGAGGGCCGGACCTGGCCGCAGTGCCGAGCCCTACCCGTGCTGCAAATCCTGAGACGGCAGCAAACAGTCCGAACAGCATCGATTACCTCTCCACCGAGGACACGAAAACCTATACCGGCGGGAGTAGACATTGGGTGGGGGTGTGGCTATGGTTTCTCTCGTAACCCAGACAGACCGCAGGGCCTGGCAGAGACGAACTGCCGGGCAGCAGAAAAAGAAAGTGCAGTGCGCAGGACGGTGCGGTGGTGGAGTTCCGAAGCCAGGGGTGTAGCAGGACGGCGACGGGACTGACGACCGGACCGGGTGGCCCGAAGTCATCAGGGGCCGCCACGGGCAGTACCGCAGTGGTTGCAGGATCCGCAGTGAAGTAGTGAGCAGCACCTCGGTGAAGGCGTCGGCTGCGGGCGCGCGCACCGGGAGGTTCGGCAGTGGGGTTCCAAGCCAGAGCAGACGCAGGATGGGCAACGGGGCTGGCTGCCGGAAGTGGCGCCAGGAGAGGCCACAGCAGTAACAGCAGTACGCAGTCCCCCGCTTGGTAAACATTGATCAACGAGGGAAGAACGGAGGGACCAGGCGCCATCAGGATCGCCCGGACGCCACGCGAGTCCGGGTACCGCAGGACATCGATAGTGAGGTGGTCTCCGGTCACGCAACCGCGATCCCCGCACCCCCGACAGAGCTCAGGTCGGGCGGGCGGACACAGAAGGCCGGTGCAGCATCAGGGCCGGCAGATGGTGTAGGAGTTCCTTCGGGGCCCGGGTGCCAGATGGCACCCGGGCCCCTCAACGTGTTCCACCGAGAGGTGACGGCAGACGACCCCTTCGGGCGTCTCGATGACGACGCCTACCCCGCCTGCGCCATGGGCCGGGCCGCCGAGATGCTCGGCACCACCCGGCGCGCTCCACTTTGACGCCCTCAACCACGCCCGCTCCACGGTGTGTGGGTCGAAGGCGGCGGACGGGATGGGAGCTGGGGTGGATGGTGGGTCAATGAGCGTTGCCATGTGGTCAGCACGGTCGCAATGCTGATCAGGCTTCGCGTCTCTACCAAGCCGATCTCAGATCCCGGCGGTCACTCGGAGTCTGCTCAGGCAGGTCACGGCCCTGGTCGGTCCGGAGCAGGCAGCCCGGGTCAGGCGGAAACTCCTCGGTGGGCGGCGCCAGTTCATGGAATCGCTCCGTGCGGGGAAGAGGTACTTCTACCAGCCTGCCGTCATGGATCATCCAGAGACCGAAGCATTCGTCGTCCTGGTCGTGGATCAGGACCTGCACACTTTCTGGGCAGGGCCACGGGAGAGACTCCAGATGTCGCAGTAGCCCAAACCGCGGTCGCATCCGTTCGAACTCCGTAGCCCAACCAGGGCCAGGGCCCGGCCACTGGCCCTCTATCGGCACGAACCGGCCTCGCCAGGTGCGCTTCTCGTCATCCTGAGTGAGTGGCTTCATGACTTCTTCCGCGTCTATTGCCAGCACGATGACCTGCGCGAATCTGCTCATGCCGGAGTATCGCCGCACGTCCTGAGGTCACTGCAACCGATTCCGTAGGCGGGACGGGGCGGCGCTCAAGCACCGAAGAGCCGAGAGGACTGGGGAGGACGTGTGTGCGCGGACGCGCTCTCATCGGCCGGATGTGGAGTCGTCGGCCGGGCCTCCCGCGCGCCGAGGCGGGCCAGACGTCCGCAGTGACATCCACGGCTGACACCAACAAGCCCCGACCGGGGCGGTCGGTGCCGTACGTCGGCGAACCGTTGGACGAGGGTTCCGCCCGGTTGGCCAAGGTCGCCAACCAGACACAAGGGAGCCTCTGGCTTGCCTCGATACCTCACAGCTTTGCGTTGAGGGTCATGAACGAACGGCGCTCGATGAAGTGCTCAAACCTCGGCTCGGGGGACCCACCAGACTGGTCCAAGCCGCACATGTAGAGCTCTGGGCGGTTCGACAGCAACTCGAAGTCACGGACGGCATCATCGAATGCACAGATGACGCCGGGCTCGGTCGCAGAATCGATCACCAGGACGTGGTCATGGGTTCCCAGCGGCGTTGCTCTTGCCCAACACACTGCCTCATCGTCTGAGACGCCGTCGAGCGCGAGGGACCGGCACGGCAGCCCCCGCCAGTCGATGCCTTGCCCCGCCCAGGGGAGGGTGCAGAGATAGGCGTCGAACGCCGCAGCAAGCGCAACTGTGCTGATGGAAGCATCGCGGTCCACCATCCAGGTGGAGATCTCTTCGGCACGCACTCGCGCAGGTTAGCCGAGCCGCCCACCACGCCGGTGACGAGCCCGTACGTGCCGCGTTCGGACGGGAAAGCCAGGAACAACGGTCGTCGGCGGGCGACGCGCACAAGAACGCCCCTGACCGAGTTACCTGGTCAGGGGCCGCCCACCTGCGGTGGGTGTGGGGAGTGAGCCGCGCTGTCACATCGCTGCGACGACGGCTTTCAGGACGGCTGTCGAGCTGGGGCGACCCCTGTTCTCACGGAGGCGATCACGGCGGAAGCGCCTCCGGTCACGACGAGGCTCCCCACCATGACCATCACCACGCCGACCAGGAACAAGCCGCTCGAGTC
Organism: Streptomyces sp. NPDC005566; assembly: GCF_040605575.1. NCBI lineage: Bacteria > Bacillati > Actinomycetota > Actinomycetes > Kitasatosporales > Streptomycetaceae > Streptomyces > Streptomyces sp. NPDC005566. The sequence continues at coordinate 287,136 of NZ_JBEXDB010000005.1, forward strand.
GTCCGACCAGTCGTAGAAGGCGGCGACGGTGAGGCCGGCCGTGACGCCCAGTACGGCGCCCGCGATGTAGCGCCGGGATGCCGCCCAGTACACCGGCGCCAGCAACGTCAGCACCAGCCCGATCACCTGCCACGCCTCGTACGGGCCGGTCTCCGAACCATCAGGTTGCACGTCACGGTGCTGGTCCCAGCCCAGCCAGGCAGCCCACACGGCTAGCGTCATCACAGCCAGCGCGAGGATCGCCATCAGCTGGGGGACGAGTTTCAGAGGTCGTTGCGACATGGCTCAAGCGTCCCGGCTCACCCTGGAAGCGACGAGAGTCCACGTACTCACTTCTGCATGAGTAAGGCGGCCACGGATCACAAGTCCCCCGTGCCCGACCGCGTCAGATCGATCGGGGGCTCACGGGGAACTGGGGCTGCCGGCGGAAGTCATGGTCAGCAGGCACCGAGGTCCGCGTTCCACAGGTCAGGCCCCAACTCGCCCCAACTCGCCCAAAAAGCGGGAGTCAGAACGTCGAATCCTGCCGGGGCCCGTGGCATTCACGTCTGACATCAGGCCGCCGCCCTGCCGCATCGACTCAGGCCTTGGGCCTCCACCGCGCGGTCGGCCGTCCGACAGCGGGTGCGTCGGCCCCGCTCCGGTGCCGGACCTGAAAGCTCTGTTGACGCGCCTATGTACAGGCGACGTTTACCACCAGTAACTTACCGCGGAGTAATAACACCTGTCCTGCTGCACGCATCGGGGGAGTCATGAACCGGATCACCGTCAGCCTGCTGGCCACCGCCGCCGTCACCGCCCTCACCGTCGGTACGGCGCCGGCTGCGATGGCCGCGCCCACCGCGGGGGAACAGGCGAACGCCACGGCGTCCGACCCGTTCTACCGCTACGACGGCAGCAAGCCGCTGTCCTCGTACCGGCCCGGCGACGTACTGAAGAAGCGCACGCTGGACTACCACATCGTCGGCATCCCGACGCCGGTGAAGGCCATCCAGCTGCTCTACCGCTCGACCGACGCCCAGGGCCGGCCCTCGGCGAACGTGACCACGGTGGTCCGCGGTCACCGCAGCGACGGCAGCAAGGCCGTGTCGTACCAGTCGTTCTACGACTCCCTCGACCCGGAGGACGGGCCCTCCCGGGCCATCGCCGGCGACGTCTCCCTCGGTGGCGTCATCGCCAACGTCGAGACCATCGTTCTGGCGCCCCTGCTCCTCCGGGGCTATGACGTCGTCATCCCGGACACCGAGGGGCAGAGCGCCGACTTCGCGGCCGGCCCGGGGTACGGGACGAACACGCTCGACTCGATCCGCGCGAGCACGCGCGCCGAGGGGACGGGCCTGAACAGCGCCACGCGGTTCGGCCTGTTCGGCTACTCCGGCGGGGCCATCGCCACCAACTGGGCGGCGGCCCTGGCCCCCGAGTACGCCCCCGAGGTGAACCGGCAGCTGGTCGGCTTCACCGAGGGCGGGCTGCTCGTCGATCCGGCGCACAACCTGAAGTACGTCGACGGCGCCCTGGTGTGGAACGGCGTGATCCCGATGGCGGTCATCGGCGTCACGCGCTCGTACGGCATCGACATCAAGCCGTACCTCAGCGAGAAGGGCCTCAAGGTCTACGAGGAGCTCGAATACGGCTCGATCGTCGATGCGCTGGGCCGCTACCCGGGGATGACCTGGAAGGACATGACGAAACCGGAGTACAAGGACCCGAACTCCATTCCCGCCTTCGTCGATGCGGTCAACAAGATCAACCTCGGTCAGGCCGCCACTCCGACCGTCCCCGGGCTCATCGGACAGGGGAACGCGGGCGTGCTCGAGGGCACGCTCGGCAACCCGGCCGGTATCGGCACAGGGGACGGTGTCATGGTCGCCGGCGACGTGCGGGCGCTGGCCCGGCAGTACTGCGCCACCGGCAACAAGTCGATCAAGTACGAGCAGTACAACCTGCTCAGCCACGTGGGTTCCATGCTGTACTGGGCGCCGCGCGCGATGTCCTGGATGGACGACCGCTTCGCGGGCAGGACCGCCCCCACCAGTTGCGGCAGGATTCCCGCGGGCAACTCACTGGCGCCGGAGATCCCGACCGTCGCGAAGTGACCGGCCGGGCCGCCGCAGCGCGGCCCCGCCGCCCACGGCCCGGCTGCCGCGATCAGCCCCGGCGCGTGGTGTGGGGAATGCTGAACGACGCAGGGCGTACCCGGTGGAGCGGTGCTCCCTCGGGTGCGCCGGTGTCGATCAGATTCACCATCAGCGGGGTGCTTCCGACCGGCCCGGCGTCCAGTGCGCGCAAGCGGTACCGCTCGCTTCGCACGGCGTCCCGGGCCAGGGCGAATCCGCCGGTGTACGAGCTGTGGGGCGGCGCGTCGTTGGCGATCCGCAGCTCCTCGCGGCGCCACGTCCCTGTCGTCCGGTCCCACCGCTCCAGCGTGAATCCGTCCTGCGGAGGGCGTTCGGCGGCCGGGGTTCCGTCCACCAGGATCTCCATCTGGAAGACCAGGCGCAGGTGGCTGTACGCGCGGCTGTTGCCGTTGCGGAGGGTGAACGTCAGTTCTTGAGGCGCTCCGCCGCGCACGAGGCCGATTCTGCCGCCGGGCGTGGCCATGGACATGGACAGCAACGTCGGCACGGGGGTCGCGGTGGCGGCCGCGGGCGCCGGACCTGGTGAGGTGGGCGCGCCGTTCACGCTGGTGGCCGTCCGCTCGGGACTCGGCGAGGAGGGCGCCGAAGGATCGGGGGAACCGCTTCGCTCCGGGGCCGAGGAGGAATCCGGCGTCGACGAGGAACTCGGGGCGGCGGCAGCCGTGGACGCGGCGGGTCCGGAGCGGCTTCGCGAGGCGTCCTGATCGTCACAGCCGGTGGCCGCGACGGCCAGTAGGGCCGCGGTGGTCATGCCTGTGATGACGCCGCGTCTGAGCCGCATGCCGTCTCCCCCTGACGTTCCGCCCTTGAGGTGCGTCGCGAACCTAGCCTGGGCAGGCCGCGCCACAGGAGAGGGAACGGGTAACGATCGTGCTCCAGTGGTCAACTGGGTCCGCCGGTCGCGCGGACCGTTCGACTTCCGCGGCCCGATCCTGCGCCAACTCCGGCTCGGGCTCTCCGGCTCCGGCTCCGGCTCCGGCTCCGGCTCCGGCTCGGAGGTAGTGCCGGCTATGCCGCCCCGCCCGTCAGGACTCGGAATCCGGGTTCAGGGGCAGCCGCATGATCGTCAGGTCGAGCCACCGCCCGAACTTGATTCCGGCCTCCCGCACCGTGCCGACGTGCTGGAACCCGAACCGTTCGTGCAGCCGGATCGACGCGGCGTTGCCGGCCTCGATATCCGCGATCATGACGCGATGGCCGGCCTCGTGCGCCGAGGCGATGAGAGCGGTCATCAGCGCAGTGCCGACGCCGAGCCCGTGCCTGCCCTCGCGAACGTAGACCGAGTCCTCCACGGTGTGGAGGAATCCGTCGAGTTCGCGCCACCGGCCGTAGACGGCGAACCCGGCGACCTCGCCGTCCACTTCGGCCACGACCGCCGATCCGCGCTCCACGTGGAGGGCGAGCCAGGCGGCCCCTTCGGCAGGAGACTGCGGGGTCTGTGTCCACAGGGCCGTCGAGTGCTCGATCGCATGGTTACGAATGGTGAGGACGGCTTCCGCGTCGCCGGAGTACGCCGGTCGGACCACCACCGCCCTGGTGGTTTCGTATATTGGATTCATGTCCAACATGATAGACAGCCATGCTCTGGTGGGTCTGATCGCTGCCCGCGTCCGTACCGAACGGGACCGCCGCCGGTGGACCCTCGCCCAGCTCGCGGAGGCTTCCGGCGTCTCCCAGGCCATGATCAGCAGGATCGAGCGCGGCGAGAGCAGCCCCACCGCCGTCGTGCTCGGCAAACTGTCCGCCGCCTTCCAGCTCAGCGTCTCCTCCCTGCTCGCCCTCGCCGAAGGAACCACCGACGGGACAGCAGGCAGAACCGCCGGGCTGCGCCGCGCGGCCGACGCAGCCGAGTGGCGCGATCCCGCCACCGGTTACCGGCGCCGTCAGATCACCGGACCGCACTTCCCCGCGGAGATCGTCGAGATCCGCCTGCCCGCCGGCGCCCGGGTGCCCTATCCGGCGGCGGCCTTCGCGTTCGTCCGGCAGGTCGTCTGGGTGCTCGACGGGCGCCTGACCTTCCACGAGGGCGACGCCGTGCACGAACTCGGCACGGGCGACACGATCGAACTGGGCGAGCCCACCCCCTGCGTCTTCGCCAACAACAGTGACGCCGAGTGTCGTTACGCCGTCGTCCTCACCCGGGACCAGCGACCATGACCGACGGGACACGCCGGCAACCGACGGCCATGACCGACGGGACACACCCGGGGCCGACGGCCGTACCCGGCGGGATGAGCCGAGGCCGCACGTTCCTCCTCGCCGCGATCGCCGGGACGGCGATCGCGAACAACTACGCCATCCAGCCCGCGCTCACCGACGTCGCCGCCCGGCTCGGCGTCCCGCTCTCCGTGATCGGCCTCGTGCCGACCGCCGCGCTCATCGGCTGTACGAGCGGATTCGCGCTGCTGCTTCCCCTGGCCGACCGTCTCGCCCCCAACCGCCTGATCGCCGGCCAGCTCACCGCTCTGGCCGCCGCCCTCGTCGCGGCCGCGACCGCCACCGGCGCGGGCGGGCTCCTGGCCGCCTACGTGTTCGTCGGAGCCGCAGCCGGCGTCGCGGCCCAGGCCGGCAGCATCGTCGGCCGCCACGCCCGGCCCGAACGCCGCGCCGCCGCCGTGGCCACCGTGGCCGCCGGAATGTCGGCGGGCATCCTGCTCAGCCGTCTGGTCGGAGGCACCCTCGCCGACGTACTCGGATGGCGACAGATGCTGCTCGTCTTCGCCGCGCTCGCCCTGCTCGGCGCGCTCGCCGCCTCGACGCTCCTTCCGTCCGAGCGGCCACCGTTGCGCCACGGGTACCTGGCCGCCCTCGGCGCGCTCCCCCTCCTGCTGCGGCAGCACCCCGACCTGCGCCGTGCGGTGGCCGCCGGCGGCCTGTGGTACTTCGCGTTCAACCTCGTCTGGGTCACTCTCGTCCTCGCGCTCGGCCGGCCTCCCCACTCGCTGACCGCCACCGACATCGGGCTGTACAGCTTGGCGGGCATCCTCGGCTTCGCCCTTCTCCCGCTCACCGGGCGGCTCGCCGACCGCTGTTCACCCGGCATGGTGATCACCGCCGGCATGCTGGTCGCCGCGGCCGGGACCGCCCTGCTCGCCACGGGCCTGGACACCCCGCCGGTCACCGCGCTCGGACTCGCCCTCTTCGACGCCGGCTGCTTCGCCGCCCAGGCAGCCAACCAGAGCCGTGTCATGGCCATCGACCCCGACCGCAGCGGCAGCCTCAGCAGCGTCTACCTGGTGCTCTACTTCATCGTCGGAGCCATCGGTACGGCACTGGCCGCGCCCCTCCTCGCAGCCATCGGCTGGCAGGGGACTTCGCTCACCGCCCTCGCCGTGCTGCTCGCCGCCGCCTTCGTCGGGCACACCGGGATCCGGCGGGCCCACCGTGACTCGCCACGCGTCCCCGCGGTCGGTCCCCGGCACGGGCGCTGACGCCGGAAGGCTGACACTCAATGACGGTGGGTCTCCCACCAGCGGGCCAACTCCCCCACCCGGCCGTCGAAACGACGATCGAGGAAGGACATCGGAGCCGGCAGGGTCAGGCGTTCGCCGGTGACCAGGGAGATGTTCACCGACGACACCCCGAAGGTGCGGCGTACGTCGATGCCCGAGACGTCCGCCCAGCGGATACGGCGCTCCCGTCGGCCGAAGGGCGAGAACGTCACCAGGTGCTCGACGGTGAGCCGTACACCCGTGGAGCGGGTCAGGACCATGGCGCCGAGGACGCCCGCTCCGGCCGCGTACGCGCAGTCGCGCAGTTCCGCGGCCGTCATCGGGTCGGCCGTCCACCGCAGACCCAGGCAGAGCAAGCCTGTCGCCAGGGCCATCCCCAGGACGAGCGGCACAGCCGACTGCGCGGTACCGACCCGGAATTCAACGCCTTGCTCCCTGCGCCGCACGCGGCCTCACGCCCCTCTTCGCTCACTGCACCGGCGACCACCCTCTCGCCATTGCCGTCGGCCGGTAAGCCGCTGAACGATCACGCTTTCCGCCGCTGAGTCGCAGCTCTGCGCAGAGGTCGTCCCGGTCAGGGACAGACCGGGCTGTCCGGCACGGGGATGCGCCCCGTCGGGCGCTCCGCGCGGAGCACGGCGCGGGCCGCCGCGAGGATCTCCTCGTCCGCCTCCACGCCGGAACCCGCCAGCACCTGGAGCAACCGGGTCCGCCACACATCGGGGTCCGTCTCGTACGCGTCCAGCACCCGTACGCCGTAGCCGCCCCCACTCATTCCCTCTGCCCCGGCCGCGGCCCCGGCCAGCCTCCGGCGGACCGCTTCCCTCAGCCCGGCGTAGAGGTCGTGGACGGTTCCGCGGGCGGAGCCCGTGAGCCCTGCCGCCGCCCCTGTCGCGAACGCGGTGGCCACCAATTCCACTTCGGTCACTGCAACTCCCCCTTCAGTTGTGCGGGTTGTGCGATCTCGTACACGCCACCATGGCCAGGGGTGCTGCAATGCTGATGAAATTCCGATGACGTACGTGAGCGGAGGCTTCTCGGTGGACGGGGGAACTCCTCAAGAGCTCCGGATCGACCTGCTCGGGCCACTCCTGGCCTGGCGGGGCGAAACACCGGTGGACCTGGGACCGGTCCGGCGCCGGGCCGTGCTCGCCGCGCTGGTGCTGCGCGTGGGCACGCGGGTGAGCCATGAGCAGTTGCTCGACGACCTGTGGGACGGGCAGGTGCCGGGATCCGGCCACAAGGTTCTACCGAGCCACATCCACCCACTGCGCAAGGCACTCGACGTGACGGGCGCCGGACCGGCGGGATCGGTGATCCGCAGCGGCAAGGGCTGGTACAGCTTCGGCGGCGACGGAGTCCGGCTCGACGTGACCGAGCTGGACGAACGGGCAGGCAGGGCGCGGCGGGCGAAGGTGTCCGGCGACGTGAGCACCGCGATGGACCGGTACTCCGAGGCGCTCGCCCTGTTCCGTGGCGAGCCCCTGACCGGCCTGCCGGGACAGCGCGCGCAGGCGGAGCGCCGCCGGCTGCTGGAGCGACGGCTCTCGCTCCGGCTGGAGAGGCTCGAGTGCCTGGTGCTGCTCGGCCGGTCCCCCGACGCGCTGGACGAACTCGCCGCGCTGTCCACGTCCGACCCCCTCAACGAGTCGGTACTGGCGCTGCGTATGCGCGCCCTGTACGGAAGCGGGCGCCAGGCGGAAGCCCTGAACTCCTTCCAGGGCATGCGGGGGCGCCTGCGCGACGAACTCGGCGTCGATCCCGGCGAGGAACTGCGCCGGATGTACGACGCCGTGCTGCACCAGGACGACGACCGCCTCCTCGGACCGGCCACGGGGCGTTCCACCGCTCCCGCAGCCCAGCCCTCGTTCCGCCGCACGGTGAACGACCTGCCGGGCGACGCCGGCCATCTGATCGGGCGGGAGGCGGCGCTGGCACAGCTGATCGCGCCCGCTCCGCCCGGATCCGTATCGATCATGACGGTGGACGGTGCGGCCGGGGTCGGCAAGACCGCGCTCGTCGTACGCGCGGCCCGTGAGCTCAGCGACCGGTACCCGGACGGCTGCCTGTTCGTGGACCTGCGCGCGCACAGCACACAGCGGCGGCAGGTGCCGGAACGAGCGCTGCAGCGCCTGCTGCGCTCGCTCGGCGCGGCCACGGGTGAGCTGCCGGACGACCTCGAAGAACTCACCGCTGTCTGGCGCGCGACGACCAGCCCGCTGCGACTGCTGCTCGTGCTGGACGACGCCCTGGACGCCGACCAGATACGCCCACTGCTGCCCGCAGGAGCGGGAAGCAGGGTGCTGGTGGCCGGCCGGCGGCGGCTGGCGGAACTGGACGCCGACCGCCGGATCACCCTGGAACCCCTGGGGAGCGGGGACGCCGTGTCCCTGCTCACGCACATCATCGGGGAGGACCGCACGAGCAGCGAGCCGGAGGCGACGCGTCAGCTGGTGGGGCTGTGCGACGGGCTGCCGCTGGCCCTGCGCATCGCCGGGTCGCGGCTGCAGAACCGCGGCGCCTGGACGGTGGGTTACCTGGTGAGCCGCATGGCGGGCGACGAGCACCGGCTCGGCGAACTGAGCGTCGGCAACCGCAGCGTGGAGGCCGCCTTCCGCCTCTCGTACGACCAGCTCGCACCCGAGCAGCAGCGCGGGTTCCGCGCCCTGGGCATGGCGCCGACGGTCGAGTTCGACGTGCTGACGGCGGCGACCATGCTCGACGGATCGTCGCTCGACACCGAGCGGATCCTGGAAGGCCTCGTCGACACGAGCCTTCTGCAGCATTCCCGCCCGGGCCGCTACCGGTTGCACGACCTGGTCCGCGTGCACGCACGGCGCCTCGCGGAGGGCGAGCCCGCCGAGGCCGTCACCGCACGCCGGGCCGCACTCCGCCTCTTCCTGGACGCTGCCAGGAGCACCAGCGACTTCGGCCCGGCCGGTTTCCCCACCGGACCCGAGCCCGCCGGCTCACCGTTCGAGCCCGCCGACTCACCGTTCGAGCACTGGCAGGACGCGGAGACCTGGCTGGACGCGGCCGGTGGAGAGCTCGCCGACGTCGTCGGACACGCCGCCGCCCTCGGTGAGGCCGACTACGCCTGCTGGATCGCCGAGGCGCTGGTCGACTACTTCGTACGGCAGGGCCGCTACCACGAGAGCCGGACAGCCCTGGAGATCGCCCTCACGCACGCGGACGAGGCCACGGACGAGCGGATGGCCACCGCGCTGCGGAACTGCCTGGGCTACACCGGGGTGTACCAGCGCCGGTACCGGCGGGCCCGCACCAGCATCACCGAGGCACTGGACCTCAGCCGGCGCCGCGACGACCCGTTCGAGGAGGCCCGGGCTCTCGCCGCGCTGGGGGCCGTCGACCTGAGCGTGGGAGAGGACGACCGGGCGATGCGCCATCTCACGGCGGCGGTGGACCTGGCCCGGACCCTGCGCAACGACTGGATCGCCTCGATCGCACTCGTCACCCTCGGCCTCGCCCACCAGTTCCGGCGACGCAACGAGGAGGCGCTGGCCTGCTTCGCCGACGCCCACACGCACGCCGAGAGGGACGGCAGGCCGCGCGTCCTCGGCAGGACCCTGACCTGCGCCGCCGACGTCCACCTCCGCCTCGGCCACTACGGTGAGGCCAGGAGCCGGTTCCGTCAGGCGGTCGAACTGGGTGAGCAGGTCGGGGACGTCTTCCTCTGCGCACGCAGCCTGACACGGCTGGGCACGGCGGAGCGGGGCGAGGGAAACCCGAGCGCGGCCATCGCACTCCACCACCAGGCTCTCCTTCAGCACCAGTTGCTGTCCCCGCTCACCGACCCCAGTTACCACTGGCTGGAGATGGACATCCGCAGCCGTCTCGGCCACGCCTACCTGGCGACCGGCCACGTGCTGGAGGCGCGCCGGCAGTTCCAGGCCGTGCTCGACGTGCACGAATCCCGCGCACCGCGGCGCTGAACGTACGCCTGGCCACCGGGGGACCTCACCAGGTCGTGGCGAGCCATGCGGCCACACCGGCCAGCACGACGAGGGCGACGTTGAGACCGGTTTCCCTGACCTCGCCCCGGGACAGGTGCAGTCCCGTTGCCAGCACCTGCAGCACGAGGAGGCCGAGCGCGGCCAGGACCGCGAGGACGGGTGCGATCCCCGTGAGCGGCGGCAGCACGAGGCCGGCGGCGCCCAGGATCTCGACGACTCCGATGCTCCGGACCAGCGGCATCGGGACCGTGTCCACCCAGCCCATCATGGGCGCGAGTTGCTCCTTGGTCTGCGCGACCTTCTTGCCGCCCGCATACAGGTAGAAGACTCCCAGCAGCCCTGCGACGATCCAGTAGGCGATCTCCATCTTCGGTCCTCCGTCATGGTGACGACTTGTAAGCAAGCACATGATCGGTGACTATGGAAAGCCTTACAAAAGGCACACCGGTGTGCGTTGCGAACAAGGGGCGCCGATGTCGAAGTACCGCAACAGCTGCCTCATCCGCGGCGACGGCGGCCGTGCGATCCGAGGAATCCTGGACCGCATCGGCGACAAGTGGACCCTGCTGGTGGTGGCGACCCTCGACGGTGAGCGCATGCGCTTCACCGAGCTCCAGCAGCGGATCCCGGGAATCTCGCAGCGCATGCTGACCCGCACGGTCCGGCACCTCGAGCGCGACGGCCTCGTCACCCGCACGGCGTTCCCCGAGGTCCCGCCGCGCGTCGAGTACGAGCTCACCGCGATGGGCCGCACGCTGATCGAACCCGCGGTGAAGCTGGCCGAGTGGGCCGTCGACAACAACCCCGGCATCGAGCTGAGCCAGGCGGACTACGACTCGGGGCATCCCTGAGGCGTCACTCCGCCCGGCCGCCGGCCTCTTCCGTGAGGCCCCGTTCCGGGGAGGCGGTCAGCCTGCCAGGGGCAGGACCGCCGCTATCGCGTTCCGTTCCTTGCGGCCGGCGAGCGGGAAGACGATCTTCAAGCCCTGCTCGTTGTCCGGCGACGACACGACGAAGGACGAGTTGAGCAGCCGTTCCTTGATCTCCGAGCGGACGAGACCGGCGCGCGGAATCGTCATCAGGTGCTCCTCGGGCCGGGCGAACGTCGGGTTCGCCCGGAAGACGAAGATGCGGCGGTCGGTCATCGCCAGATACATCGGGACCGGTACCGGGACCACGGCCATGCCACCACCGCTCATGATCGCCGAAGCCGCCGCGAACGCCGCTGTCCGACGCACGGAGACCGAACTGAGGTTCACGATGGACGTCACCTCGACCCGCTCCTCGGGCTCGAGCACGGTGTCGACGGCGGCCAGCAGCAATCGACGGCGCTTTGCGTTCACGGGGGTACTCCTACGAGGTTGGATGCCGGACCGGACGGGATAATCCCGCCGGAGTTCGGCAGCCCGGCCCCGGACGCCACCGCGGGGCCCGGAACCGGGGAATCAGCCGCGGGCCGGACCACCTCGCGAGGCCCGGCCGGCGTGAGCTGTCGGCACACCCTGGCACACGCGTTCCCCCGGCCTCCACGGGCACCCCGTGACGGCCCCCCGTCCGCCGTCCCCATCCGCCGTCCGGTCCCCGGTACCGGTCCCGTGATGCTGGGTTCATGACTGAACGACGCGAGCTTGCCATCCTTCCCTGGCCCGGAAGGGGCCCGTCCGCGGAGGCCGGACTGTCCGGGCTGCTGGCGGCCTACCACCTGCGGACCGAGGAGGAGAAGGGCGAGGCCGTTCCCGATGCGGGAGCGCTGCCGGACCGCTATCGAGCGGAGATCCTGGATCCGCGGACCGCGTTCGCGAACGATGTCGTGCTGGTCGCACTGAGCGGGGGCGACACAGTGGGCTGCCTGGTGGTGACTGCGCCCGTCGAGAACCGATCCGAGGTCAAGCGGCTCTGGACCCTCCCGTCCTTCCGGGGCCGAGGCATCGCCTCGGAGCTGATCGGTGCTGCGCTCGCGCGATGCGCGGAGGACGGCGTGACCACGGTGGGGCTGTCCGTATGGAAGTGGCGGACAGGCGCCATCGCCCTGTACGAACGGCTCGGCTTCGCCGTCACCGAGTCCTGGGACGAGCGGGACGATCTGGTGTGCATGGAGCGCGCCGTGTGAGTGCTCACGCAGTCGAGCCGGTCTCAGCCGGCCTGTGGTCGTCGAGGATCTCGCCGACCACATGCCGCGCGGTCGCCGCCATCACCGGGTTCGTGGTCCGGTAGTACGAGAGTTCCATGAGCGCGATCGACAGCGCCCAGCCCCTGCCCCGCGCCCAGCTCGCGTCGTCCGCCTCCAGTGCCGTGCGGAAGGCCCGCCTCGCCTGGGCCGTCAGCAGGTACCACGCCGCGATCAGGTCGACCGCGGGATCCGCCAGTCCCATGCACCCGAAGTCGATGACGGCAGCCAGCCGGCCGCCGGAGATCAGGACGTTGCCGGGCTGGAGATCCCCGTGGACCCAGGTGGCGGCACCCTGTCGGCCGGGGGCGCGCAGAGCCTCCTCCCAGGCAGCTTCCGCCGCGGAGGTGTCGATGACTCCGTGCAGTGCGTCCAGGGCGTCCCGGGTGGCCGCGTCGCGCGAGTCGAGCCGCTCGCTGCGGAACGCGGGCGGGCCGCCCTCCGCGTCCGCACTCCGCAACGCACCGACGAAATGAGCCAGTTCGGCCGCGAGCCGGACGGATCCGCTGCCGGCCTCGGGGTTCTCGCCGTCGAGCCAGCGGCAGACCGACCACGCCCAGGGATAGCCCTCGGCGGGCGCGCCCTCGGCCAGCGGTTCGGGTACGGCGAAGGGCAGGTGCGGGGCGAGGTGCGGCAGCCAGCGGTGCTCCGTGGCCACGTCCCTCGACCCGCCCTCGATGCGGGGCAGCCGCACGGCCATGTCCGCACCCAGCCGGTAGATGGCGTTGACCGTCCCGCCGGCGCGGACCGGCTCGACGGGAAGATGCGCCCAGGTGGGGAACTGCGCGGCGAGCAGCCGGCGTACGAGCGCCGCGTCGGTCTTCACCTCATTGACGTGCATCAGGCGATGCAAGCGGGCTGCGGCGGCGAGCGTCAAGCGAAATCCGGTGGGCGACACGTGGGCGCTGCTGAATGATCGGTGCCCATGACCCTCGTACTCCCCCCTCGTCTCACCGCCTCGGCGCGGACCCTCGGCGACACCGCCCGGCGGCGCGGCATGCCGACCGTGCAGCTGCCGGACTTCGACGTGCCCGAGGGGCTGGGCGACGGGGGAGCCCATCTGCATGCCGGACCGTCGTTCGCCGACGCCGTGGCAGCCGCGCTGGGCATCGCGCCGCTGGAGGCCCCCGCCGACTGGCTGGCCCGGCTGCCCGCGGCGTTCACCCGGCGTGAGATCCGGGCCGTGCCCATCCGTGAGGCGTACGGGCTGCGCCGCCCCGCGTTCGTCAAGTCGCCCAACGACAAGAGCATTCCGGCCCTGGTGTACGCGGACGGGTCCCGGCTGCCCGGACCGGACGCGGTCGATCCCGGGACCGTGGTGCTGGTGAGCGATGTCATCGTGTTCGCCGCCGAATACCGCTTGTATCTGCTCGACGGCCACGTGGTCTGCGGAAGCCAGTACGCCGAGGGCGGCCGGCTCCGCCCGGCTCCGTTGCCGGCCGGGGCGCTCGCGTTCGGCGCCGAGCTGCTCGCCGCCGCCGGACACACGCTGCCGTCCGCGATCGTCGTCGACGCCGGCATCACCGACGGCGGGCAGTGGGCCGTCGTGGAGGCCAACGCGGCGTGGGCCAGCGGCTGTTACGCCTCCGATCCGGACCGCGCCCTGGACGTCGTCCTCCGGGCCGCCGGTCCGGTCGCCCAACTCAGCGCACGAGACAGCGCGTTCGTGCGGTGACCCGCACGGCGGCCCGGCTCAGCGGCACGAGGCCTTCAACTGGGCCGCCGCGTGGTGCGCGCCCACCAGGTCCGTATCGCCCCAGTCCCGGCCCCGGTCGATCAGCTGGACGGCGAAGGTGTCGCCCTTGACCGGGTAGCTCTTCACGTCGACGGGCTCACCCCGGTGCTCCGGCTGCCGCACGGCGAAGCCCGTATAGGCGGAGTCCGCGTCGCCGGGGTCGGAGAGAACCCGGTACACGGTGGGGTTCCCCGCCACATCGTTGTCGCGGACGCTCGTCGGCACGAAAACGGTCAGCGTGCACTGGCTGAAGCCCTCGCCCAGATACCAGGACCAGACCGCACTGCCGCCCCGGTCCTCGGTCGGATTGCCGGACATCGGGACCGCACTGAACCGGCCGTCGCACGAACTGTCCTTGAAACCACCCGACTCGACGGTGTACCAGCCCGCGTCGCCGTTCTCGAAACGGCCGTGTTCGGCGTAGTCGCCCGTCGTGCAGCCGGGGCCCGCCCAAGCGGTGTAGCGGTACCCGCCCGCCTCCCCAGGACTGCTCGGATCTCCCGCAGGTCCCGAGGATTCCGGGAAGCCCGGAGAGCTCGGCGATTCCGTCACGGGGGCGTCCGGGCTCTCGTCGCCTCCCGGGCCGATCCGGCTCGGAGCTCCGCCGCCGATCGGAGCCGGTACGGCGCCGGCCCGGCCCGCAGCCTCCGGGCGCCCCCCTCCGCCCCCCGTCGCGAGCAGCGACACGGCGGTGGCCAGACTTCCGGCCGCGACCACAACTCCGGCCGCGAGCAGGACTTTCCGCCTCCTGGGCAGGGTGGAGACCCGGCCCATCAGGGTCTCTTGGGCGACCCAGGAACCGCTCCCGGCCGAACGCGCCACTGAACCGCACCGGGGACAGACCATCCCCGGCAACGGACCTATGTGTTCGCCCCCGCAATGTTGGCACCTCATGGCAGCACACCTTGCCAGTGCTGCGCCCGCAGAGGGAGAGTTCCCGCACTATTTGCTCGGCCGGGCGCCTGGCGCGAGCCCGTCAGCGCAGTTCCTCCGGGCACGGTGTGCCCGGCTTCAGCTGGTACGGCGCGGCAAGCCGGTAGACCCCGGGCCGCGGCGCGAGCAGCTCCGTCCACTCGTCGCCGTCCGGGTCCTCCTCCACCTTGATCAGGCAGCCGTGCGCGTTGGTGAAGTCCTTCGGGGCTTCGTCGTCCTCCTCCGAACGCTGCTTGGAGGCCGCCGTCTCCTGCGGACGCTCCACACCCTTGCCCTCGTCGTCCACGACGGCGAGCCAGCGCGAGTACGGAATCCGGATCAGCACCCGGCCCGCCGACTGCACCCGGATCGTCAGCGCGTCGTCGCCGGCCCGCTCCACCGTCGCGGGCGGATCCGCGAGCGGCACCGGGTCCAGGACCCGGAACAGCTTCCAGTTGGCGTCGCTCCAGACCGCCTTCAGATACGGCTGGCCCTTCTGGACGAGCTCCGCCTCCTGCAGCGCACCGTTGGAGTCCGGCTTCCCCGTCGGCAGGACGACATAGTGCACGGCCCAGCGGTCGAGCCACTCCCGGTAGTTCACGGCGTTCAGGGTGTCGTCGTAGAAGAGCGGGTTGCGCTCCATGTCGGCCTGCCGGATCCAGCCGCGGGCCAGATTCACGTACGGCGCGAGCGCCGAAGCCTCCCGGTGGCTGCTGGCGGGTACCACTTCGACCCGGCCCCGCTCCGCCCCGGCCTTCTGGAGCTGGTTGATCAGAGGGGCCAGCTCGCGGTTCCAGGACGCGGCCGGAGCGGTCCGGACGATGTCGTCGACGCCTTTGAAACCGATCCAGAAGTTCAGGCCCGCGAAGGCGATGACCAGCGCGTACCAGCGTCGGGTGCGCGGCGCCGTGTAGGGCAGGGCGGCGAGCAGCACGACACCGGCGAACAGCATCGCCATGCGCGACACGTTCGAGCCGATCTGCGAGTCGATCACGAACGTCAGCAGCGTGCCGACGCCGTACACCGCTGCGGCCGTGCGCACGGTGGTCCAGTCCCGGGGCACGAGGAGGAACACCAGGACGGCGAAGAGGAACGGCAGGGACAGCGTCCCGATCGACATCGGCTGCGTACCCGAGAAGGGGAACATCCACGCGGACAGGACCACGACCACGACGGGAGGCAGGCCGATCGCGTACGCCCCGGGGCGCCGTTTGTTCAGGAAGAGTGCCGCGGCGACCACACCGAGGAAGAGCCCGGCGACCGGGCTGCCCGCAGTCGCCAGTGCGGCGAGCGGCGCGGCGGCAACTGCCTTCGCCCACCGCCTGTAGCGCCACCGGTGCGGCCAGCAGAAGACCGCGGCGACCGCACCGAGCGCGAACATCATGCCGAGCCCGAAGGTCACCCGCCCGCTCAGGGCGTTGCACAGGTACGCGAACGCACCGGCGAGCGCACACGCGAGGGGGTTACGGACGGCCGGCACCCGGACCAGGATCAGCGCGGTGAGCGCCGAGGAGACCGTACCGGCGACCATCATCGTCGTCCGGACGCCGAGCACCGACATCAGGTAGGGCGACACCACGCTGTACGAGACGGGGTGGACGCCCCCGTACCAAGCGAGGTTGTAGGCGGTGCCGGGGTGGCGGCCGACGAACTCCGCCCAGGCGTCCTGGGCGGCGATGTCGCCGCCGCTGTTCGCGAAGAAGAAGAACCACAGCAGGTGTACGAGGGCCGCGACCGCGGTCGTCAGCAGGACCGGGTGGCGCAGGAGGCGGTCCCGCACGGACGTGTCGGGCCCGTCCCGGCCGTCGCGCGGAGCCGGAATCCGGACCCGCAGATCTCCGGCAGCCGTACTGTCGTTCGCCCGTGTCGGCTCAGCCGTCGTCACTGCGACTCTCCCCGTCCTCGCCCGGGCCAGCCGAACCGTCGATGTACTGCACGGGCCTCATCCGTACCCGGAAGGACGCGTCCCGGCGCCCGACCGTTGCTTCCGGGACGCTAGCACGCACGTTTTTCTCCGCGCTGCCCCATTCCTGCCCCGTACCTCCGGCTCCGTGCCCCTGCCCGCCGTCGTGCGCGGCAGTGCAGGGGCACGGGCAGGACTGCCGTCAGGTGATCCGGGTCAGCTTGTCGCCGAAGGCGGGTTCCGTCATCTCGCTCTGGAGGGCGACGGGGGCCGAGACCTTCCCCGGGCCGGTACCGACCGTCAGCTCGCCGACGACCGTGCCCGCCTTCGCCGTGTGCGCCGGGGCCGTGCCACCGTCGGTCATCTTGAGATCGACCTCGAGCCCGCCCCAGCCCACCGCCTTCAGGTCCTTGGTGGCGACCACGGGGGTCTGTACGCCGAAGCCGTTGTCGACGTACCCGACGACCTGGCCCTTCTTGACGACGGTGGCGGAGTCGACACCCTTCTGGGCGGCCCTGATCAGCTTGAGGCTGTTCTGCCGGGCGCGCTCCAGCTTCGCGTCGAGCGTGCCCTCGAGGTTCGCCCCCATGACGGCGCCGATGATGCGGCGGCTCTTGCCGTCGACGACGGTGTCGGCCGTCCAGAGCAGGTTGCCGCCCGCCGGGGTCGACGAACCGGTCTTGATACCGCTGACACCGGGTTCCAGCAGGATGTAGTTGTTGTTGTAGATCCGGCCGACACCCGGGATATCCGCCTGCGGGAGGTTCACGACCTCCCGGAAGACGTCGTTCTTCATGACCGCCTTGCCCAGCGCGATCTGGTCGGCGGGCGTGGACACCGTGGAGGACTTGAGGCCGCTCGGGTCCGTGTAGGTCGAGTTGGTCATGCCGAGGTCCTCGGCCGCCGCGTTCATCTTCTCGACGAACGCCTTCTCCGTGGTGGCGTCCCAGCGGGCCAGCAGCCGGGCCACGTTGTTCCCCGACGGGATCATCAGCATCTCGAGCATCTGGCGCTCGGTGTACTTGTCACCCTCCTTGATCGCCACCCGCGACTCGTTCTCGAGACTCGCTTCGTCACCGGCCTGCTTGTCGACCTCGATCTGATCACCGGTCTGCTTGCCGGTGATCGGGTGCCCCTGCAGGATCACGTAGGCGGTCATCACCTTCGCCATGCTCGCGATCGGAGCGGGCTTCTCCGTGCCGTACGAGCCGATGGGGCCGACGCCCTCGACCTCCACGGCGCCCTGGCCCTCCTCCGGCCACGGCATATCCAGCTTCTCGCCGCCGAAGGTGTACGTGGGGTCGGCGGAGAGCTCCAGCGTGGGATCGGGAAGAGGACGCACCGCCTGCGCGATCGCAAAGACGATCACGACGAGCAGCAGCAGCGGCGTCCAGATCTTGACCCGCCGGACCGCCGTGCGGACCGGGGTCTGCGGGGGCGGCGGGGTGTTCGTCAGCTCGGCGAGCAGGTCGAGCGGTGGCAGGGGCGGCATGGGCTGCTGCCGGGTGCGCTCCGCCTCGGTGAGCCCGGGGACGGCGCCGGCCGGACGGCCGGGATCAGCCGTGCGGCCCGGGGTGAGGTCCGGGGTGACCGTGGGTCCGATGCGGGGCGCGGACGCGGACGCATCGGACCGGCGGGGGGCGGGTGCGGGGGGCGGGCCCGCGTCGTCCGACCGCAGCGGTACGAACGTGCTGGTCCGCTCGGCGGGGGCCTCGGGGGCTTCCCTCTCCGTGTCCCGGGGGACCTTCAGCGCGGTCGTCGGCTGGTCGACGCGGCCGGGCCGCAGCGCCTTGAAGGCGGTGGTCGGCTGATCGATTCCTCGCTTGTCCTCAGCGGGCTCCGCGGGAACGGCCGGGTCCTCGGACTCGGCCTCCTCGCCCTGCGCGGCCTTGTCGGACGTCTCCGCCTTCTCGGACTTCTCGGGTGTGGCCTCCGCTCGGGTCCTGGGCACCCGGGGCGCGTCGGAGGTGGCGCTGACGTCCGCCGCCCCGTCCGTGTCCGACCCGGTCACCGCCTGGGACGCTTCGCCCGATGCGGGCTTCGCGTCCGGCTCGGGCGCGGAGTCCTCGGGCTCCGAGCCCTCCGGCGCGGAGTCCTTGGGCGCCGAGTCCTCGTCGCCCCCGCTCGCGACCCACGCCGCGACGGCGGCGCGCAGCCGCGAGTCATTCGGCTCGGCCGCGGAGGAGGGCTCGGAGGCAGTCTCATCAGCGGTTCCCGAGGCGCCGTCGGCGTCAGCCTCGGCCTCGGAGCGGGACTCCAGCTCGGCGTCGGCCCCGGAAACGGCTTCGGCTTCGGCTTCGGCTTCCACGTCCGCTTCGGCTTCCACGTCCGCTTCGGCTTCGGCTTCGGCTTCGGCTTCGGCTTCGGCTTCGGCTTCGGCTTCGGCTTCGGCTTCGGTGCGAGTTTCCTGCGCGGGTTCGGGTTCGGACGGCTCGGTCGGCGCCTCCGACCCGGCATCGCTGCCCGCACCGGTCTCGGAGGCCGGTGCGGAATCGGCGTCGGAGTCCTCGTCGTCCGAAGCCCCGGCGTCGGCGGAGTCCTCGAGCGCGGATTCGGTCTCGGCGGCACCCGCCTCGTCCGTCCCGGGGGGCACAGCCGCCCCGTCAGCCGCAGAGACGTCCTCGGCCGCCTCAGAGGGCTCGGAGTCCTCCACAGGGGCCTTCACGCCCTCCACGGAGCCCGTTGAGCCCGCACCGGCCCCGGAGCCGGCGGAGTCCTGAGCGTCCGCTGCGGCCGCATCCGTCTCGCTTCCGGCAGCCGCCGATGTGTCCGCGACCCCGTCCGGAGACGCGTCCGCAGACGCATCGCCCGACGCACCGGCCGGATCGTCGGCAGCATCCGCGGGGAACGGCGCGCGGAAGACCGCTGTCGCGGTGTCCGTCGCGGTGCCCGTCGTACTCCCGGTCTCCGCCGCAGCGTCCGGTTCGCGGAACACGGCGAGACGCGGATCGCGTCCCTCAGTCGTCCCCGACGACTTCCGCTGCTCCGAATTGTCGGGGGACTCGCCCGCCACCGATGCCTCCTTCATGCGCCGCGGGGACATGCCCGCACTGTCCGAACCATCTACCAGTGTCCTGTGTGAACCCTTGGCTGGGCCGCTAGACGAGAACGACATACCTAACGGTTCCCTCACAAAGCAACCAGGCGCCCTCGACAGACCAATGTGAGAGGGGTCACCCTGTCATTCATCCACGCGGGGAGGCATGGATGGGCAGGAGCCGCAGAACAATTCCGGAGGAGCTTCTGTTGCTCGCTCTGGACCCGACCACGGGTACCACAGCGCAGCCGCAGTCGCTCGACCTCGGCCTGGCCGGGGCACAGCTAGTAGAGCTGGCTCTGGCAGGACGGATAGCCCCTGACGGGGATCGTATCGCCGTGGTGATGCCACGGCCGACAGGAGATCCGACTCTGGACTCCGCACTGGAACTGCTGCGCCGTCGCGGCAGCCCGGTCCGGGCCGTCCACTGGATCGGCGGACCCCGACTGGGGCTTCGCCAGATCTACCTCGCTCATCTGGAGCGGTGCGGCATGGTGCATGCCGTGGCGGGCCAGATGTGCGGAGTGCTGCCGACGACTCGCTACCAGGCGACGGACACGGCAATCAGCCGGGACATCAGAAACCGGCTGGACAGTGCGATCCGCACCGGTGTACCGCCGGACCCGCGGACCGCGGCGCTCGCCGCGCTGGCCCATGCGGTCGGACTCGGCAAGCACCTGTACCCCGGGAACGAGGGGCGCTCTTCGCGCTCCCGGCTCCGGGACCTGATCAGACACGACCCCATGGGCGGCCTCGTGGCGCACGCCGTGATGGACGTCCAGAACGGCGTGGCCGTACAGCCGCGCCGTAATCAGCAAGCGGCAGGCGTGCCGTTGCAGCCGCAAGCGCATCGCGGCAGCATGGCGCACACCTCCGTGCACTGACCGCGCGGAGCATTGCGCGGAGAACCGAATACCGCCGCACCGACGTCCCCACAGACCCGGTTCGGGAGCCGCACCACGCGCGGGGCAGCCGGATCCACCGGCTGCCCCGCGCGCTTGTGTGTGGCCGTTTTCCAGCGCGCCCACGGCCAGGGGTGGCAATCTGCTGAGCAGTAGATACGCACAGCTACAAACAGCTGCATAGCCGGAGGTGCCGTTTCCGTGCCGACCAACGTCAATCCCACCGTCAGGCGACGCCGGTTGGGCCAGGAATTGCGCCGTCTCCGCGAGATCAAGGGCATGACGGCCGAGGAGGTGGCGGAGAGGCTGCTGGTCTCCCAGTCGAAGATCAGCCGCCTGGAGAACGGCCGCCGTTCGATCAGCCAGCGCGATGTCCGGGACCTCTGCGGTGTGTACGAGGTCGAGGACCACCGGGTCGTCGACTCGCTCATGCAGATGGCCAAGGACTCCCGTCAGCAGGGCTGGTGGCACGCGTTCGGCGACATCCCGTACAGCGTCTACATCGGCCTGGAGACGGATGCCGAATCGCTCCGGGTGTACGAGCCCCAGGTCGTCCCCGGCCTGCTGCAGACCAGGCAGTACGCGGAGGCGCTGATCACCGGCGCACTCCCCGAGGCACCGCCGTCCGACATCGAGAAGCGGGTCAACGTCCGGGCCAGGCGCCAGGACCGCATCAACGCCCCCGAACACCCCCTGAGGCTGTGGGCGGTGATCGACGAGTCCGCGCTGCGCCGGCTGGTCGGCGGCAAGCAGGTGATGATCGAGCAGCTCGAGCACCTCATCGAACAGTCTCAACTCCCGCACGTGACCGTGCAGGTGCTGCCGTTCGAAATGGGAGCACATCCGGGCATCAACGGGCAGTACGCCATTCTGGAATTCCCGGACGCCGCGGACTCCAGCG
This sequence comes from Streptomyces sp. NPDC005566, assembly GCF_040605575.1. Taxonomy (NCBI): domain Bacteria; kingdom Bacillati; phylum Actinomycetota; class Actinomycetes; order Kitasatosporales; family Streptomycetaceae; genus Streptomyces; species Streptomyces sp. NPDC005566. Next base: position 308,257 of record NZ_JBEXDB010000005.1, read on the forward strand.
TGGTGTACATCGAAGGCGTCACCAGTGACCTGTATCTGGAGAAAGCGAATGACGTGCAGCGATACAGCGTCATGTACGAGCATTTGCGGGCCCAGGCGCTGAATGTGGAGCAGACCCGCCAATTCATCAGCGGCATCGCCAAGGAGTACACCCGCTGAACAACCATCGGGCCCCACCGGGGACCCGCCGGAATCAGACACGGCCACAAAGTCTGATTTGCGAGAGATGCAGGGATGTAAGGGAGGGGGCGGCGGGAGAATACACCGCCACCGCCTCACCCCGGAAGACCTGCATGGAATATGCCATCCGGTCGAGTGAACGGCCGCGCCACTCAGCGATGTTGGCGAGTAGCGTCGATCACGCCAACAGGAACGACGTTGGTGTCCCTCACACAACTCTCTGAACCGGAGTGAACATGGCTATTCTTCAGGGTGCTACGGAAATGTGGACGAAGTCGTCGTACTCCGGCGGCAACGGAGCATGCGTCGAGGTCAAGTCCCCCGTCACGCAGGCCATTGCCGTACGCGACTCGAAGGCCCCCGAGGGCCCTTCGCTCACCTTCGTCCCCGGTGCGTGGAACGCGTTCGTGCGTGATGTGGCAGAGGGTGCCGTCGGCGCCTGACCGGCGCCCGACCGGTGCCTGCGCCGGTCGCCGCACACCACTGACAGGAGCCCTCTCGACTGGTCCGCCGTCCTGGCCGAGGGGGCTCGGCCCCGCTCCACGCCTCGGCCCGCTCCACATCGCGACCTGCTTCCACGTCTCGGCCGCCCCCACGTTCGCGCGGCCGATCGATGTACAGCACGTCAGCACGCACGTCAGCGCTCGAAGGCCTTCGGCATGCAAGACCTTCAGCGTGTCGGACCCCGGTTCTTCAGCTCTCCTCCTTCTCCGGCCGCACGGGACCCGCATCCCGTGCGGTCGTTCTGCGTTCTCTGCGCTCCTGCTTCGGTCCTGTCTCTGCACAGCCTGACGAAGTGCCCGCTCATCGTGTGGCCGCGGTCACGGTCACTACAACGCCCCGCAAGGTCAAGAACAAGTAAAATCGTTCGCCTTACTGATCCGTGTTCACATCCCTGATCACGAAAAACCTTGACCGAGGACCCGAACAGGCGGTTCAATCCCCGAAGTCCCCGTTCCCGCACGGGGGCCCCGCTGAACGGCCGTACTGACGAAGTGCGTTCCCGTTCACAAGGCGGACCCCTGGAGGGGGCACATGAACAGTCTCGACTGGGCCGTGCTCATCGGATACTTCGGTGTGATGGTCGCGATCGGACTCTGGTCGCACAAGCGCGTGGACAATGTCAGCGACTTCTTCACCGCCGGCGGCAAGATGCCGTGGTGGCTGTCGGGCATCTCGCACCACATGTCGGGCTACAGCGCGGTGATGTTCACCGGCTACGCCGGCATCGCCTACCAGTACGGCGTCACGTCCTTCGTGACCTGGTCGCTGCCGATCGCCATCGGCATCGGCATCGGCGCGAAGCTCTTCGCACCCCGGCTCAACCGGCTGCGCTCGCGACTGCACGTCGCATCGCCGCTCGAGTACCTGAAGAACCGCTACAACGTCCAGACCCAGCAGGCCCTGGCCTGGTCCGGTCTGCTGCTGAAGATCGTGGACGTCGGCGCCAAGTGGGCGGCCATCGCCACGCTGCTCTCCGTCTTCACGGGTATCTCCCTGACCCAGGGCATCTTCATCACCGGCGCCATCACGGCCGTCTACTGCACGGTCGGCGGGCTGTGGGCCGACGCACTCACCGAGCTCGGGCAGTTCATCATCCAGCTCTTCGCGGGGATCGCCATGCTGGTGATCGTCATGAACGAGCTGGGCGGCTTCAGCTCCCTGTGGACGGTCTGGGACAAGCTGCCCGAGGGGCACACGGACCCGACGGCCGGCCCGTACACCACGACCTTCCTGCTGGCGTACCTGTTCATCAAGACCTTCGAGTACAACGGCGGCATGTGGAACCAGGCCCAGCGCTACATGGCCACGGACTCCGCACGCTCCGCGACCCGTTCGGCACGTCTGTCCGCGATCCTGTGGCTGGTCTGGCCGGTCATCCTGTTCTTCCCGATGTGGGTGGCACCGCTGCTCGTCGAGGCCAAGAAGCCCGATGCCTCGGACAGTTACGCCCTGATGACCGAGCAGCTGCTGCCGCACGGTCTGCTCGGCCTGGTCGTCGTCGGCTTCTTCTCGCACACGATGGCCATGTGCTCCTCCGACGCCAACGCGATCTCGGCGGTCTTCACCCGGGACATCGCGCCGGTCTTCTCCAAGGCGGCCCGCACCTGGAGCAACCGCAGCGGTCTGCTGGCCGCGCGGCTGTCCACGCTCGCCTTCCTCGGCCTGTCGATGGCACTGGCGACGCAGATCAACTCGCCGACGTTCAAGGACATCATCTCGGTCGTCATCAAGTGGGTGGCCGGTCTGATGGGCCCGATCGCCATTCCGTTCATGCTGGGCCTGCTGCGCAGGTTCCGCAGGTCGGGGCCGACGGCCGCGCTCACGAGCTGGGCAGCCGGCCTGCTCGCGTTCTATCTCACCAACTACAACTTCGACGGCTCGGTGAAGACCGACGTCGCCCTGCAGTACCAGGTGGCGCTGCCGCTGGCGATCTCGCTGGTGCTCTACATCGTCATCGGGTTCATCAAGCCCGAGGACACCCCGGAGCGCGACGCGCTGATCGAGATGATCAACACGGATGGCGGGGGCCCGGACGGCGAAGCCGGCGCGGCCGCGGTTCCGGCGCAGAAGACAGGCCCTGACGGCACGGCGGTCCCTGAGGCGGTGAAGGACTGACCGTCGTTCCGGCAGGGACGCACGAACGGTGGGCGGGCGCGGCGGCGCCCGCCCACTGCTGTCCGCACCCTGTCGTGCGCGCTTCCCGCTCCCCTCAGTCCCGCGGGTAGCGGGTCAGCCAGCCGGGAGCGACCGCGGTCGGGCTGTGCAGGGCGGGCCCCTGGGTCATCTCCATCGCGAAGTCGTCGGCGAGTTCGAGGACGGTCGAGCGCCCCTCGAGTTCGGCCAGCCAGGCCGGCGGCAGCGCCGTCTCGCCGTGCAGCGCCCCGAGAAGGGCCCCGCAGACGGCTCCGGTGGCCGCGGACGGCCCCGAGTGGTTCACAGCGAGGCGCAGCCCGTGCCGTACGTCCTCGCCGACCAGGGCGCAGTACAGCGCCACGGCGAGGACCTCCTCCGCGGAGTCCGTGTCGCCGAGCGCCTCGATGAGGGCCGGCCCGGGAATGCCCTGCCGTACGGAACCGAGGGCCTGCCGCAGTGCTTCGGAGACCTGCTCGTTGCCCGGCCGGTCGGCGAGCAGCGCGAGGGCGTGCTGGACCGAACCGTCCAGGGTCTCGCCGCGCGCCAGCCCGTGGACCAGGACCGCGAGGGCTCCGGCGGCCAACTGGGCGGTGGCGTGGCCGTGGGTCTGGGCAGCACACTCGACGGCGAGCTGGAGGACGAGGTGCGACTCCCACCCGACGAGCAGCCCGAAGGGCGCGGAGCGGGTGAGGGCGGCCGAGTCACGGGCCGAGGGGTTCTTGGGCACGGCGAGCGTGCCCATGGTGGCGTCGCCGAGACCGACGAGGCACTCCCGGTTGGGTGCGCGGCGTGTGTACAGCCACTCCTCCCGGGCGAGCCAGCCGTTGTCCTTGCGGCGTTCGTCGGGCCCCCAGGCGCTCTGTGTGGCCGCCCAGCGCAGATGCGCGCGGTGCACGTCGGTGGGCGGGTGCCAGGCGCCGGTGTCACGTCGGACCTGGGCGCGTATCAGCCCGTCGACGGTGAAGAGGGTGAGCTGCGTGACGGCGGTGACGGCCCCGCGCCTGCCGTGCGCGGGGACGAGGTCCACGATGCCGTCCACACCGTGGGCCGCGCGGATCTGCTCCAGGGTGAGCCCGGCGACACCCGCCCCGAGCGCGTCGCCGATGGCGCCGCCGAGCAGGGACCCTCGCACCCGGCTGCGGAAGTCCTGCTGCTCTGCACGGCCCCAGACAGCTGTGGTCCCTGTGTTCACCGTGCCCCTTCCCGTCCGTTCACCGGCGTGCGACTGCGCAAGCACTGTAATCGAACTGGAAGAGCTGGTTCAGGGCTGGAACGGTATGTAGGGAGAGTGCGGCGCCGGCCGGGGGCGCCGCACTGTCCGGGTTATCCGAACTGCCCGGGCTGGTAGTCACCGGCGGGCTGCTGGACCATGACGTTGATCCGGTTGTACGCGTTGATGACGGCGACCAGGGACACCAGTGCGGTGAGCTGTGCATCGTCGTAGTGCTTGGCGGCGTTCGCCCAGGCCTCGTCCGTGACGCCACCGGCCGCGTCGGCGATGCGGGTGCCCTGCTCCGCCAGCTCCAGGGCGGCGCGCTCGGCGTCGGTGAACACCGTGGCTTCCCGCCAGGCCGCGACGAGGTGGAGCCGCGTCGGGGTCTCCCCCGCGTGCGCGGCGTCCTTGGTGTGCATGTCGGTGCAGAACCCGCAGCCGTTGATCTGGCTGGCGCGGATCTTCACCAGTTCCTGCGTCGCGGCCGGCAGCGGCGAGTCCGAGATCACCTTCCCCGCCGAGTTGATGTGCTTCAGGAAGGTGGCCACGTCCGGGTTGCCGAAAAGGTTCAGGCGAGCGTTCATCGTGTACTCCTGTGCCGTTGCTGATGTCTGCACCCCTGTGACGGATTCGGCCCGACGGGATGTGACATGCCCGAATGTGATGCCGGACACCGAAGAATGAGGACACAAGGTGTCGGGTTTCGCGTCGAGGATGGTTCCTCCGGTCTTCGATGACCTGTCCGGACCGGGCCGTACAGGCAGATCACCGGCAGATCAGGACCTCAAGGGGATTCATGTCCGACACATCGACCACATCGGAACCGGCACTCCGAGGAAGGATCGCCCTGGTCGCGGGGGCCACCCGGGGCGCCGGCCGCGGCATCGCGGTCCAGCTCGGCGCGGCAGGTGCGACCGTCTACGTCACCGGCCGCACCACTCGGGAACGGCGCTCGGAGTACGACAGGCCCGAGACGATCGAGGAGACCGCCGAGCTCGTCACCGCCGCGGGCGGAACCGGCATCGCCGTGCCGACCGACCACCTGGTGCCCGAGCAGGTCCGTGCGCTGGCCGAGCGCATCGACGCCGAGCAGGGGCGGATCGACGTGCTCGTCAACGACGTCTGGGGCGGCGAGCGGCTGTTCGCGTTCGACAAGCCGGTCTGGGAGCACGACCTCGACGACGGACTGCGCCTGCTCCGGCTGGGCGTGGAGACGCACGCGATCACCAGCCACTTCGTGCTGCCCCTGCTGGTGCGGCAGCCGGGCGGTCTCGTGGTCGAGATGACCGACGGGACGGCCGCGTACAACGGGGCGAACTATCGCAACTCATACTTCTACGACCTGGTCAAGAACAGCGTGCTGCGCATGGCGTTCGTGCTGGCCCACGAGTTGGAGCCCCATGGCGGGACAGCGGTGGCACTCACCCCGGGCTGGCTCCGCTCGGAGATGATGCTCGACGCCTTCGGCGTGGCCGAGGAGAACTGGCGCGACGCACTGACCGAGGTGCCGCATTTCTGCGTCTCGGAAGGCCCGTCGTACGTCGGGCGGGCGGTCGCCGCTCTGGCCGGTGACGCCCGCCTCGCCCGCTGGAACGGACAGTCGCTGTCCAGCGGGCAGCTCGCCCAGGAGTACGGCTTCACCGACCTCGACGGTTCCCGCCCCGACTGCTGGCGCTATCTGGTCGAGGTCGTCGATGCGGGCAGGCCGGCCGACGCGACGGGATACCGGTGACGGACCCGTACGCCGACCGGAAGGGCATCAGCCCTCCAGCACGGGCAGCAGCTCCGGCAGGTGCCCGTCCGACGCCGCCGCGGCCTCGATGCGCTCCTCGGGCACCTCGCCGTACAGCGTCGTACGCGGCTTCGCCGGCCGCCCCGCGAGGTCGGCGATGGCGACGAGGTCCTGGATGGACCGGTACGAGCCGTAACTGGAGCCCGCCATGCGGGAGATGGTCTCCTCCATCAGCGTGCCGCCGAGGTCGTTGGCCCCCGAGCGCAGCATCTCGGCCGCGCCCTCGGTGCCGAGTTTCACCCAGCTGGTCTGGATGTTGGTGATGTGCGGGTGGAGGAGCAGCCGGGCCATTGCCGTGACGGCCCGGTTGTCTCGGTCGGTGGGACCGGGGCGGGCGATTCCGGCCAGGTAGACCGGGGCGTTGGTGTGGATGAAGGGCAGCGTCACGAACTCGGTGAAGCCGCCGGTCTCCTGCTGGAGGCGGGCCAGTGTACGGAGGTGGCCGAGCCAGTGCCGGGGCTGGTCGACGTGCCCGTACATCATGGTCGAGGAGGACCGCAGACCCACCTCGTGGGCGGTCCTGATGACGTCCAGCCAGGTGGCGGTGGGCAGCTTGCCCTTGGTGAGGATCCAGCGGACCTCGTCGTCGAGGATCTCGGCCGCGGTGCCGGGGATCGAGCCGAGCCCGGCCTCCTTGGCGGCGATCAGCCAGTCGCGGAGGGACATGCCGGTGCGGGTCGCGCCGTTCACGACCTCCATCGGCGAGAACGCGTGGACGTGCATGCCGGGGACGCGTTCGCGCACGGCCCGCGCGATGTCGAAGTACGCGGTGCCCGGCAGGTCCGGGTGGATCCCGCCCTGCATGCAGACCTCGACCGCGCCGACGTCCCAGGCCTGCGCGGCGCGGTCGGCGACCTGGTCCAGGGAGAGCGTGTACGCGTCGGCGTCGGTACGACGCTGGGCGAAGGCGCAGAAGCGGCAGCCGGTGTAGCAGACGTTGGTGAAGTTGATGTTCCTGGTGACGATGTACGTGACGTCGTCACCGACCACGTCACGGCGCAGGGCGTCCGCGATCCGGCACAGCTCGTCCAGCGCCGGCCCGTCCGCGTGCAGCAGGGCGAGCGCCTGGTCGTCGGTGAGCTTCGTCGGGTCGGCGGCGGCCTGGCTCAGGGCCTGGCGTACGTCGGTGTCGATGCGGGACGGGACCATGCCGGGGGCGGCGGCCTCGCGGAGCGCCTCCCAGTCCCCGTACACCTCGTCGAAGTCGTTGCGGCGGTCGCCGGTGCGGCCCTCGGTGTCGATGGTGCGGTGCAGGTCGGTGCGGCCGGAGGCGCTGAAGCCCTCGTCGGGCTCCTGCCAGGGCAGCCCGACGGGGATCGCGCCCTCCTTCGCCAGACCGGTCTCGGGGTCCGCGAGCGCCCGTACGTGCGGGACGAGGCGGGGGTCGAGCCAGGGTTCACCGCGCTGGATGAACTCCGGATAGATGGTGAGACGTTCACGCAACTGAAATCCGGACGCGGCGGTACGGGAGGCGAGTTCGTCGATGTGCGGCCAGGGGCGCTCGGGGTTCACGTGGTCGGGCGTGAGCGGTGACACCCCGCCCCAGTCGTCGATGCCCGCGCCGATCAGCAGGGCGTACTCGGCGTCGACGAGGTTCGGCGGGGCCTGGATGCGGGCGGAGGGGCCCAGGATGTGGCGGGCGACGGCGATCGCGGCGGCCAGTTCCTCCAGTTCCGCGTCCGGCATCCCGCGCATCGCGGTGTCCGGCTTCGCCCGGAAGTTCTGGACGATGACTTCCTGGATGCCCTGATAAGCGCGGGCCGTCCTGCGCAGCTCGAACAGGGAGTCGGCGCGCTCCTCGTACGACTCGCCGATGCCGATCAGGATGCCGGTGGTGAACGGGACGTTGGACCGTCCGGCGTCCTCCAGCACCCGCAGCCGAACGGCCGGCTCCTTGTCCGGGGACCCGTGGTGCGGGCCGCCCTTGTCCGACCACAGCCGGGTCGCCGTCGTCTCCAGCATCATGCCCATGGACGGCGCGACGGGCTTGAGCCGCTGCAGATCGGTCCAGGTCAGCACCCCGGGGTTCAGGTGCGGCAGCAGCCCCGTCTCCTCCAGCACCCGGATCGCCATGGCACGTACGTAGGCCAGGGTGTCGTCGTACCCCTCGGCCTCCAGCCACTCGCGCGCCTCGGGCCAGCGGTCCTCCGGACGGTCGCCGAGCGTGAACAGTGCTTCCTTGCAGCCCAGTTCGGCGCCCTTACGGGCGATGTCGAGGACCTCGTCCGGTGACAGGAACATTCCGTGGCCCGCGCGCCTGAGTTTCCCGGGCACGGTGACGAAGGTGCAGTAGTGGCAGGTGTCACGGCAGAGCCGGGTCAGCGGAATGAAGACCTTGCGGGAGTACGTGATCACTCCCGGGCGGCCCGCGGCGTCGAGCCCCGCGTCGCGGACCCGGGCGGCGGACGTCGTCAGATCCGTCAGATCCTCCCCCCGCGCCTGAAGCAGTACGGCGGCCTCGGTCACGTCGAGGGCGACTCCGTCGCGTGCCCGGCGGAGGGCGCGCCGCATGGCGTTGGTGGTCGGGCGTCCGAGCTGAGGATCGGTCATGAGCCGAGCATACGAGCGACGCACCCGGCCTGGACCAGGGCCTCTGTCCGCAGCAACCGTCGGGCCCCTCCTGGCGCCTTGGCCGTTATGCCGTAATTGCCCCGTAGGCTCGGTCCGGTGATGGAAACGATCGTCTTCGACATCGGCGAAACCCTCGTCCGCGACGACCGCCACTGGGCCTCCTGGGCCAACTGGCTCGGCGTCCCGACGCACACCGTCAGCGCACTGGTCGGCGCCGCGGTCGTGCAGGGCCGCGACAGCTCGGACGCGCTGCGCATCCTGCGCCCCGACATGGACGTCACCGAGGCGTACCACGCCCGTGCGGCGGCCGGCCGCGGCGAGCACCTGGACGAGTCCGACCTCTACCCCGACGTCCGCCCCGCCCTGGCGGAACTGCGCGCACTGGGCCTGCGGATCGTGATCGCCGGAAACCAGACCGTCCGCGCCGGGGAGCTGCTGCGGGCCCTGGACCTCCCCGCGGACGTGGTCGTCACCTCGGAGGAGTGGGGTGCGGCCAAACCGGACCGGGAGTTCTTCGAGCGCGTACTGGAGGTCTCCGGCGCCGCCCCCCACGCCACCCTGTACGTGGGCGACCACCCGGCCAACGACCTGTTCCCGGCCAAGGCCTCGGGCCTGCGGGCGGCGCACATCCGCCGGGGCGCGTACGGACACTGGTGGGCGGACCACCCGGACGTGACGGAGACGGCGGACTGGTGCATCAACGCGCTGACGGACCTGCCGGCACTCATGAACGCGACACCGTCCGGCACCACGCCCCGCACCGGTGCCGTCCTCCGATCGGTCCGGTGAGCGGAAGGACCGGGCGGCCGCCCCACGCGCCGAGGACGCGGGACACCCCTCCGTCGAAGCGCTTGCCGCCCGTGATCCCCATGTGATCACCACCCCGTAACCTCCAACCCGCAAGGGGATTGACGGGGTGTGTGATCAAGGCGGGGGCAGCAACATGACATACCGGCGCGCGGCGATACCGGCACTTGCCGGAGGACTGCTGCTCACGGCGCTTCTGTGGTGGGCGGGGGCCGGCGTGAACGCCCTGCACCTTCAGGGCACCGCCGACGTGATCGGCGGCAGGGCGGCCGCCGAACTCGAGCACTGGCTCACCCCCTGGTCGTACGACCCGCCGGACTCGGTCCGGCTGGGCACCGCGGTGCTCGGCGGGATCGGGGACACGGCCGTGACCGACGGCTCCCGCTACCTGGCCCTGTACGAGACCGCGATGCAGATCCGGTTCGCCGCGGTCTTCGCCTTCTTCGTGCCGGGAGCGTTGCTGCTCCTGCGCAGGCTGCCCCCGGTGAACGGCAGGATGCCTGTCTCACTGCTGGCCGTGTGGGCCTGGGGCATGGTGGCCGGGACGCTGGCGGCCACGCTCTCCGCGCCATGGGTGATCGCCTCGCACGGGCGCGGCAGTTACCGCTTCCTGCCCCAGCTCGCGGGCATGATGTCGTCCGGGCGGCAGATCCTCGTACTGGCCGCGTTCGTCGCCGCGGTGGTCACCGTGCTGACCGCACGGGTCACCGCCAAGGGCGCCGGTGAACTGCCGCGGGCAGCCGTTCCGGCCCGGGCCGCCCACCTGGCCGCCGCCGTCGGTACCGCCGCCGTCGCACTGTCCCTGGTGGTCCTCTCCTACCAGCCGGTCGCCGCATCCATTCAGAGGGTCTCCCTGTCCGGCCGGCTGATGTCCGAGCCCGGCGACTTCCTGCGCCAGTGGCTGCTGCTCGGCGGCTGGGCGGGCCCGGCGGGTACACCGGTCGGCCACTGGCTGCTGTACCGCGCCGCCGACGTGCTGCTGCTCGCCGTGGTGTGGTGCGGGCTGAGGTGGCTGCCCGGCATGCTCACCCGGGCCACCGTCCCCGCGATGGCGGCCGGAGCGGTGTGCGCGACCGTCATCGGGCTGTTGGCGAACCAGCTGTGGCAGATGGCGGTGACCGGCACGGACTCGGGCATGCGCTGGGGGCTGGTGCAGCTGTCCGGCGGCCTCGGAGGGGGCGTCCCGGCCGCCCTGACCTGGGGCCTGGTGGCGGGCGTCCTGGCTGCCTTGACACTGCGACTGGCCGGAGGCGGTCACGCGGAGACGGACGGCTCCCTGGCCCCCGCCCCGCCCGCCGTGCTGCCGGACCCGCCCGCCACGGCCCCGACCGCACTGCCGGACCGGCCCGCCGGATGACGTCGGCCCCCGCCCGGCGACGCGCCGGGGCGGGGGCCGACGTATCTCCGGTGCCGTCCTACGTGCCGAGCACCGCCTTCATGACCTCCCGCGCGATCGGGCCGCCCAGGCCGCCGCCCGAGATGTCCTCGCGGGAGATGTCCATGGCCGTCGGGTCGATGAAGACCGCGACCGCCACCGACCGGCCGTCGGACGTCTTGCCGTACGAGACGAACCAGCCGTACGGCACTTCCTTGGTCACGTCGTCACCGCGCTGCGCCGTACCGGTCTTGCCGCCCACCGTCACACCGTCGATCAGCGCACGCTTGGCGCTGCCCTCCTTGGCGGTGAACTCCATCATTTCCTGGACCTTTTTCGCCGTCTCCTCGGAGACCGCCTGGCTCTTGAGCTTCGGCTCGTGCGTCTCCAGGGTGGACAGGTTCGGGCCGCGCAGCTCCTCGACGATGTACGGCTGCATCAGCTTGCCGTCGTTGGCGAGGGCGGCGGTCACCATCGCCATCTGCATCGGCGTGCTGGTCAGGCTGCCCTGACCCATGCCGGTCAGGGCCGTGCCGGGCTTGTCGAGCTCTGCGGGGTAGAGGCTCTTCGTGGCGAGCATGTCGCCGAACTCCTCGGAGTAGACGTCGGAGTTGAAGCCGAACTTCTCCGCCGTCTCCCGCATCCTGTCGTCGCCCAGCTTGGACGCCGCGTCGAGGAAGACGTTGTTGCAGGAGAACTGCATGGCCGTCTTGAACGAGGCCTTGCTGCAGGTCCGGTCGCCCGCCTCGCTGCTGATCTTGTTCGACGCGAGCGGCAACTGGTACGGGGAGACCGCGTCCGTCGGCGCGTCGACGTCCGTGACGACGCCGTGCTCCAGGGCAGCGGCAGCAGTGAGGATCTTGAAGGTGGAGCCGGGCGGGAAGGTCTCGCGCAGCGGCCGGTTGGCCAGCGGCTTGCTCTTGGCGTCGACGAGCGACTGGAATGTGTCGCCCTCCTTGAAGGAGTTGCCCGCGAAGACCGAGGGGTCGTACGAAGGGGTCGAGACCAGGGCGAGCACCTTGCCCGTCTCCGGGTCGAGAGCGACGACCGCACCCCGCGCGTCGAGGTCGGTGAGGCCCTTGTAAGCCGCCTTCTGCGCCTTCGGGTCGATGGTCGTGATCACATCGCCGCCGCGCCGCTCCTCGCCGGTGAGGATGTCCTTGGCGTTCGAGAAGGCGAAGCGCTCGTCCTGGCCGCTGAGCACACTGTCGTACGTCTTCTCCAGCAGGGACATGCCCTGCGCCTGGGAGGCGTAGCCGGTGACCGGGGCGTACATCGCGCCGTCCTTGAAGGTGCGCTGGAACTTGAAGTCGGTCCCGGAGACCTCCTTCGAGCCCGTGATCGCCTCGCCGTTCACGATGATGTCACCGCGCGGGGTCGCGAACTGGGTGATCTTGACCCGGCGGTTGTGCTCGTGGGTGGCGAGCTCCTCGCTCTTGGCGAACTGCAGCCAGTTGCTCCGGATCAGCAGGGCGAGCATCAGCAGCCCACAGAAAATCGCTATGTGCCGCAACGGCCTGTTCATCGTGCTCCTGATCCCCGGCAGCCGAGCACACACGCACACGGGCCGCACCATCGATGTCCGGAGGTGAAAGACGCAATTTTAGCGTTCGCGGTTGGTTCCGGAGATCGCCACCGGACGATCCCGGCCGCCCAGCCGTTCAGTCACCCGGCCGTCCTCCGCCGTCCGGTCGTCAGAGATGCTCGGCGTACGCGTCCAGCGCCCGCAGTACCTCCGCCTCCCCCGCCGGCGGCAGCTGCAGGACGACCTCCTCGATGCCCAGGTCCGCATAGTGCGCCAGCTTCCCCGGGCTGGGCAGGACCGCGTACGGCACCACCTGGAGATGCTTCGGATCGCGGCCTGCCGACTCCCAGGCCGCGCGCAGCTGCGGTACGGACTCCGAGAGGCCGCGCCCGCCGATCGGCAGCCAGCCGTCCGCGTCGCCGGCGATCTGCGCGAACAGTTTCGGCCCCGCCGCGCCGCCGATCAGGGTGCGCGGGCCGTTCACCGGGCCGCGCGGCTTCCGTACCGGCTTCGGATACGCGTGGCTCGCCCTGACCGAGGCGAACTCACCGTCGTACGCGGTCGGTTCGTCCGCCCAGAGAGCCCTCATCAGCGCCATCCGGTCGCTCGCCAGCGCCCGCCGTGTCGACCAGGTGACCCCGTGGTCCGCGGCCTCCTCCACATTCCAGCCGAAGCCGATGCCGAGCGTGAACCGGCCGCCGGAGAGGTGGTCGAGCGTGGCCGCCTGCTTCGCCAGGACGATCGGGTCGTGCTGGGCGATCAGGGTGATGCCGGTGCCGAGGGACAGGCGCTCCGTGACCGCCGCCGCCTGGCCCAGGGCGACGAACGGGTCGAGGGTGCGGCCGTACTCGGGCGGGAGCTCGCCGCCCGCCGGGTACGGGGTGTCCCTGCTCACCGGGATGTGCGTGTGCTCGGGCAGGTACAGCCCGGCGAACCCGCGCTGCTCCAGCTCCCGCGCGAGCCGTACGGGCGTGATCGTCTCGTCGGTGAGGAAGATCGTTGTCGCGATCCGCATGCGCGGACACCTCCGTCGTCGTCCGGTGACGGGCACCAAGGTATGCGGTCGCATGCCGTCGGGTGCGCAAAGCAGCGCTTCCGATCACCCCCGGGTCGCGCGGCTCCGCGAAGGCCGTTCCCCCTCTTGCGTTTCCCCGGAGTTCACGGCCTCATACGAGAGTTCGAGTACATCACCCTCGTCACTCACGACACCCTGGGGAGCCACTCGTATGACCGGATCGATAGCCAGGCGCGGCCTTCTCGCCGGGACCGCCGCCACCGCTCTAACGTTGGGCCCTGTGAGCTTCGCCGACGCCGCACCCACGCCCGGACCCGGGGACGGGAGCGGGGACGGCCCGGTCACGGCGGTGCGGACCGTGCGGGGCACCCTGCCCACCGGGTGCCCCGACTTCGTGAACCTGCCGGTCGAAGTACCGAGCGGAGTGCGGGAGATCGCCGTCTCGTACACCTACGTGAAGACTCCCGTACCGGCTGGCACCCAGGGCAACGCCCTCGACATCGGGATCTTCGACGAGCGCGGCACCGACCTGGGCGGGCGCGGCTTCCGCGGATGGTCCGGCGGGGCGCGCGGCAGCTTCTTCATCCGGGCCGAGGAGGCGACACCCGGCTACATCCCGGGGCCGGTACGGGCGGGGACCTGGCACATCGCGCTGGGCCCGTACACCGTGGCCCCCGAGGGCCTCCCGTACGAGGTGACGGTCACCCTGACCTTCGGGCCCTCCGGCACCACCCCCGAGCCCGTCTACCCGCCCGAGCGCGCGAAGGGGCGCGGCAGGGCCTGGTACCGGGGGGACTGCCATCTGCACTCCGTCCACTCCGACGGCAAGCGCACCCCGGCGGACATCGCGGCCGCAGCGCGCGTCGCCGGGCTCGACTTCATCAACAGCAGCGAGCACAACACCCACGCCGCGCACAGCGCCTGGCAGGGGCTGTGGGGTGACGACCTGCTGATCCTGACGGGCGAGGAGGTCACCACCCGCAACGGGCACGTCGTGGCGCTCGCCACCGACCCGGGCACGTTCGTCGACTGGCGCTACCGGGCGCGCGACAACCGCTTCGGGCACTACGCCAAGGCCGTGCGACGGGCCGGCGGCCTGGTCGTTCCCGCGCATCCGCACGCCACCTGCATCGGCTGCCACTGGAAGTTCGGCTTCGGCGAGGCGGACGCGGTGGAGGTGTGGAACGGCCCGTACACGCCGGAGGACGAGATCGCGCTCGCCGAGTGGGACAACTCCCTCGTCGCGGCCGTCCGTGCGTCGAAGCCGTGGATCCCGGCCATGGGCAACAGCGACGCCCACCGAGAGCCGGACAAGGTCGGGCTGCCGCAGACCGTCGTCCTGGCCGACGAGCTGTCGCGGAAGGCGATCACCGCGGGCATCCGGGCGGGCCGCTCGTACATCGCCGAGTCGTCCGCCGTCACGCTCGCGTTCGGCGCCTCGGGCGGGCGCGGTCTGCATGCCGGGATCGGTGAGCGGCTGCGGGCCGACGAGGGCACACCCGTCACCGTACGGCTGGAAGTCGCCGGTGCGCCGGGGTGCGCGGCGCACTTCGTCACGGACCAGGGCACGCTGTTCACGGCCGCGCTGCCGGAGTCCGGGTCGGGCACGGTCGAGTGGCGCACCACTCCCTCGTACGCGGCCTATGTACGGGCCGAGGTGCGGCACCCGGCATCGGTGCCGGGACTGCCGGGAGCACTGGCGGCGCTCACCAACCCGGTGTTCCTGGGGCGTTAGCCCGCTGCCGCGGCTTCCCCTCCCGACGGGATACCACTCCCCGGAGCCTGGAATTTAGGTTAGCCTAACCTCAATTATTCTTCGGGCGAGAGGGGCACGGTCGTGGGCCATGGCTGGGAGGGCGTCGTCCTCAAGCTTTTCCGGGGGCGTGACTTCACGTTCACCGTCACCGGGACCGAACAGGTCACCGAGAACTTCCGGCGGGTGCACCTGACCGACGGCGGACTGCTCGACGCGACGGACGGCGCGCACCCGACGATGTGGGTCAGGATCTGGTTCGAGCAGGACGGCAAACCGCACCAGCGCGCCTACACCCTCGTCGACCCCGACCGGGAGGCCGGGACGTTCAGCCTGGAGTTCGCCCTCCACGACGGGGCCGCGAGCACCTGGGCCCGGACGGTCCAGCCGGGCGACACGGTCGACGCCACCCTTCAGGGCACCGGCTTCACGCTGCCCGAACCGCGGCCCGCCCGGCTCTTCGTGATCGGCGACGCCGCCTCGCTGCCCGCGGTCAACTCCCTGCTGGACGCGGCCCCGGAGACACCGGCGACGATCTGGTTCGAGAACGCGCACGCCGCCGACGAGAAGCTCCCCCTGCGCCTGGACCCGTCCCGCCACACCCTGCACACGGTTCCACGACGCGACGCGGGCAAGCACCTGGTCGCCGAGGTGAAGGCGGCCCTGCCGGAGCTGCTCGGCGACGACGCCTCGGACGCCTACCTCTGGATCGCGTGCGACACGGCGACGACCCGGGCCCTGTCCTCGTACGCCCGCAAGGAGCTCGGCCTCGCCAAGGACCGGGTCAACGCGCTCGGCTACTGGCGCGCAGCATGAACGGTGGACACCCGCGTCGAACGGACGTAGGAGTGCCGGAGTTTCGCCTGCACCAGTAGACCCAGGAGGAAGGAGGGGCGGACCCAACTGGGCCCGCCCCCCTACGCGTTGAGCGTCATCTACCTGCGGTACAGGTCCTCGATCTCCGCGTCGAAGTCCCGTGTGATCGCGTCCCGCTTCAGCTTCAGGGAGGGGGTGAGGTGACCGCTCTCCTCGGTGAAGTCCCCCGGCAGGACCGTGAACTTACGGATCGACTCGGCACGCGAGACCAGCCGGTTGGCCTCGTCGACCGCGCGCTGCAGCGCCGCGCGCAGCTCCTCGTCGTCGACGAGGTCACGAATCGGCACGTCGACCTTCTTGCGCATCCGGCGCCAGTGCGCGAGCCCGTCCGGCTCCAGGGTGATCAGGGCGGTGACGAACGGACGGTTGTCGCCGACCACCAGACACTGGCCGACCAGCGGATGGGCGCGCAGCCAGTCCTCCAGCGGGGCCGGGATGACGTTCTTGCCGCCGGACGTGATGATGATGTCCTTCTTGCGGCCGGTGATCGTGAGGTAGCCGTCCTCGTCCAGTGCGCCGAGGTCGCCGGTCGGGAACCAGGTGCCCTCCTCCGAATACGGGACCGTCTCGCCGCGCTCGGTGTCCCAGTAGCCCTGGAAGACCTGACCGCCGCTGAGGAGCACCTCCCCGTCGTCCGCGATCCGTACGGCGGTGCCGGGCAGCGGCCAGCCCACCGTGCCCAGGCGTGGCTTGAGGGGCGGGGTGACGGTGGCGGCCGCGGTGGTCTCGGTGAGTCCGTAGCCCTCGAAGATCTCGATGCCCGCGCCCGCGTAGAACGCGGCGAGCCTGTGCCCCAGCGGGGAACCGCCGCAGATCGCGTACCGGACATGGCCGCCGAGCGCGGCCCGGATGCGCCGGTAGACCAGCGGGTCGTACAGGGCGCGGGCGGCGCGCAGGCCGAATCCGGGGCCGGGACCCGTGCCGTGTTCGGCGGCCTCGACCGCCTCGCCGTAGCGCTGGGCGATGCGGGCCGCACGGTCGAAGGAGGAGGCGCGGCCCATCTTCTCGGCGGTGGCCCGGCCGGTGTTGAAGACCTTCTCCAGGACGTACGGGATCGCCAGCAGGAACGAGGGCTTGAAGCCCGCCAGGTCCGCCAGCAGGTCCTCGGTCCGGATGGAGGGCGCGTGGCCGAGCCGGACCCGGGCGCGCAGGCAGCCGACCGCCACCATCCGGCCGAAGACATGGGAGAGGGGCAGGAAGAGAAGGGTGGAGGCGGGGTACTTGGAAACGGACTTGAAGACCGGGTGCAACAGCTCGATCGCGTTGTCGACCTCGGCGAAGAAGTTGCCGTGGCTCAGGACGCAGCCCTTGGGCAGGCCCGTGGTGCCCGACGTGTAGATGAGGGTGGCGGGGCTGTCCGGGTCCAGGGCCGAACGCCGGGCGGCGACCTCCGCGTCGGGGATCTGCCTGCCCAGTGACTTCAGACGGCCGATGGCGCCGGTGTCGAACTGCCAGAGGTGGGCGAGATCTCCGAGTTGCTGCCGCTCCTGGCTGACCAGCCGGCCCTGCTCCTTCGTCTCCACGGCGCAGGCCACGGCGCCGGAGTCCTGGAGTATCCAGCGGGTCTGGAAGGCGGACGAGGTGGGATAGACGGGCACGGTGACCAGCCCTGCCGCCCAGGCCGCGAAGTCGAGCAGCGTCCATTCGTAGGTCGTACGGGCCATGATCGCGACCCGGTCCCCGGCCTTGAGGCCTTCGGCGATGAGGCCCTTCGCGACCGTCTGCACCTCCTCGGCGAACTCGGCGGCCGTCATGTCCTGCCAGGTGCTGTCGGACTGCTTACGGCTGATGACGGCCTCGGACGGCGCATCGCGGGCGTTGTCGAAGGGGATGTCCGCGAGCGATCCGCGCCGAACGGTCGGCGCGAACAGGGGTACGGAGACCTCCCGTACCGTGCCGTCGGCGGCTCTGACCTTCGTGGGCTCGACCAGAACGGGCACGGTGGGGGCCGCGGGTGCGGCGGCAGCGGCTGACGTGGACACGAGCGGCTCCTCGGCGTGGGGGTCGGCACCGGGCTCGTCCGTGGGTCCGGTGCCGGGGCGGGCTGTTGGGGGCGCGGGGTGGTGCGGGGCGCGGCGGGCGAGCCGGCGCCCGGTCCCGCCCGGCGGGGTCAGGGGCGTTCCAGGACGGCGGTGACTCCCTGGCCGCCGGCGGCGCAGACCGAGATCAGGCCCCGGCCCGGAGCGTCCCGTTCCGCGAGGAGCCCGGCCAGGGTCGCGACGATCCTCGCGCCGGTCGCGGCGAACGGATGCCCCGTGGCCAGGGACGATCCCGCCACGTTGAGCTTGTCGCGGTCGATCGCCGACAGCCCCTGCTTCTCCCAGGACGCCAGCGTGGCAAGCACCTGGGAGGCGAACGCCTCGTGGATCTCGAAGAGGTCGAAGTCGTCGAAGGTGAGCCCGGCGCGCTCCAGCATGCGCGGTACGGCGTACGCGGGCGCCATCAGCAGTCCGTCCTCGCCGCTCACGTGGTCGACGGCCGCCGTCTCGTACAGGGACAGGTACGCGAGCGGCTCCAGGCCGTGCGCCTGCGCCCATTCCTCGCTCGCCAGCAGCACGGTGGCCGCACCGTCGGTGAGCGGGGTCGAATTGCCCGCCGTCATCGTCGCGTCGGGGTGGCCGGCTCCGAACACCGGTTTCAGCGTGGCGAGTTTCTCGACCGTGGAGCCCGGACGCAGGTTCTGGTCACGGTCCAGGCCGCGGAACGGGACGACGAGGTCGTCCAGGAACCCCCGCTCGTACGCGGCGGCGAGCCGCTGGTGGCTGGTCGCTGCCAGCAGGTCCTGGTCGGCGCGGGTGACGCCCCACTTCCGGGCGGTGACCGCGGCGTGCTCACCCATCGAGAGACCGGTGCGGGGTTCCTCGTTGCGCGGGATGTCCGGGACGAGGTGCCGGGGACGTACGCCCGACAGGGCCTTGATCCGGGCACCCGTCGACTTGGTGCGGCGGGCCTCGAGGAGCAGCCTGCGCAGCTGGTCGTTGACGCCCAGCGGCGCATCGCTCGTGGTGTCGGCGCCGCCCGCGATCGCCGAATCGACGACACCGAGCATGATCTTGTTGGCGGCGGCGATGACGGCCTGCAGGCCTGTCCCGCACGCCTGTTGGATGTCGTACGCCGGGGTGCGCGGGTCCAGGGCGGAGCCCAGGACGGTCTCGCGGGCCAGGTTGAAGTCCCGGCTGTGCTTGAGGACGGCGCCCGCGACGAACTCGCCGACCTGCTGCCCCCGCAGACCGAACCGCTCGACCAGTCCGTCCAGGGCCGCGGTGAGCATCTCCTGGTTGGAGGCTCGTGCGTACGGGCCGTCGGAGCGTGCGAACGGAATGCGACTGCCGCCGATGACCGCGACCCTGCGCGGCTGCGGAAGTGTCAGGGGAATCAACGCGACCAACTCATCTCGACCAACTCCTGACTCCAGAGTAACCTTACTCTGGAGTAAATCTACGACCGAGCAGGAGTCTGGACAATGGCCGACCACTATCTGCACCTCACCAGCACAGCAACCGGCCGCTTCCTGACCCGCAGGCTCGGCCTGCCGCAGCCCCAGCGGCTGCGGCGCTGGACGCTGGAGAGTCCCACACTCGACGGGCCGTTGCTGCACCTCACAGCGGGTGAATCGGCGATCTCGGACAAGCTGCGCGCGATTCTCGCGAAGATCGGCCCGGAGGCCACCGACCGGACCGGCCACCCGGCGGGCATCATCCTGGACGCGACCGGGATCACCACGGCCGCCGGACTCGGACAGGTCCACGCCGCGCTCCATCCCGTCGTGCGCTCGCTGGCCGCAGGAGGCCGTGTCGTCGTCATCGGCACCCCGCCGTCCCCCGACGACCACCACCAGGCGGCGGCCCAGCAGGCGCTCGAAGGGTTCGTGCGCTCGCTCGGCAAGGAGATCGGCAAGGGCGCCACCGCGCAGCTGCTACGGATCCCGCCGGGGGCCGCCACGTCGGCCGAATCCACGCTCCGCTTCCTGCTCTCCCCCCGGTCCGCCTACATCAGCGGCCAGGTCATCGAACTCACCGACGCCACCCCGGACCCGGTCGCCGACTGGGCGGCGCCGCTGTCCGGGCGCACCGCGCTGGTCACCGGCGCGGCACGCGGCATCGGAGCGTCGGTCGCCTCCGTACTCGCCAGGGACGGCGCCACGGTGATCTGCCTGGACATCCCGCAGGCCGAGGAGGAGCTGACCCGTACCGCCGCCCGGCTCGGCGCCACCGCCCTGCCGCTGGACATCACCGCACCCGACGCCGCCGACAGGATCGCCGCAGCCGCACCCGAGGGCCTCGACATCCTCGTCCACAACGCGGGCATCACCCGGGACCGCAGGCTCGCCAACATGCCGGCCGAACGCTGGGCCTCGGTGATCGAGGTCAACCTGGACAGCGTTCTGCGCACCACCGACGCCCTCCTCAAGGCGGGCGTCGTCAACCGCGGCGGCAGGATCGTCGCCACCGCGTCCATCGCCGGCATCGCAGGGAACAACGGCCAGACCAACTACGCGGCCAGCAAGGCGGGCATCATCGGCCTCGTCCGCTCCCTGGCCCCGCACGCCGCCGCCGACCACGGCGTCACCGTCAACGCGGTCGCCCCCGGCTTCATCGAGACGAAGATGACCGCCGCGGTGCCGCTCTTCATCCGGGAGGCCGGGCGCCGGATGAACTCCCTTTCCCAGGGCGGGCTTCCGGTCGATGTCGCCGAGACCACCGCCTGGTTCGCGCAGCCCGCGTCGAGCGCCGTCAACGGCCAGATCGTGCGGGTCTGCGGCCAGAGCCTGCTGGGGGCCTGAGACCGTGTCCAGTCTGAGCATGTCCCTCCTGCGCGGTGCCGTCACCTCCCCGTTCAAGCGAGCGGGACGGTCCGGCGCCGCGCTCCCCGCCGGCCGGGCGTCGCTTCCCCCGGCCCGCAGCGCACCCGGGCCCCTCGCCTCGTACAGCAGGGTGTGCGGGTTCACCGAGCCGGAAGTGCTGCCGCTCACCTACCCGCACGTCCTGGGCTTTCCGCTGGCCATGCGCGTCATGACAGGCCGGGCCTTTCCCCTGCCGGTCCTGGGGCTCGTCCACACCTGGATCGACATCACCCGGCACCGCGTCCTGCACCCGGAGGACCGGCTCGAACTCACCGCGTACGCAGATGGCCTGACGGCCCATCGCCGCGGCACCGAAGTCACGATGGTGACGGAGGCGCGGCTGGCGGGCGAGCTGGTCTGGGAGTCACGCAGCGGATACCTGTCCCGGCACACCACCGGCACCACCACCGCACCGGCCGCCCGAACGGCGGCGGGCACCGAGAACCTTCCCGCCGTGGCCGAGTGGCAGCTGCCCGGCGACCTCGGCCGACGGTACGGTGCGGCGTCGGGTGACCGGAACCCCATTCACCTGCACCCGCTGACGGCACGGCTGTTCGGCTTCCCCCGGCACATCGCGCACGGCATGTGGACCGTCGCCCGATGCCTCGCCGAGGCCGAGACCGGCATCGGAGCCGGGACCGGAACCGGAGTCGGCGAACCGGGCCGGATCCGTTCCGTACGGGCCGACTTCAGGGCTCCTCTCCCCCTGCCGGCCACCGTGACGTACGCGGCTGCCGGCCCCGCCTTCGAGGTACGCGGTGCGAACCGCGTCCACCTCACCGGCAGCGTGGCCCTGGACGGCAGCTAGCGGGACTGCCACCCACGGCCGTGCATGAGGTTCTCCAGGCCCGCCCAGGAGAAGTTCATCAGGGTGCCCGCCGCCTCCTTGGCCGAGACACCCGGAGTCTCGTTCGCCCACCCCGCGAGCGCCTCCGCAGCCCCCACGAGCGCCTGCGCGAGCCCGGCCACATCGCGGTCGGGGAGCGCGGGATCATGGTGCGCCTCGCGCGCCGCCGCCCCGATCAGACCCGTCACGAACGCAACGATCTCCTCCCGCAGCACCCCGACCTCGCTGACGAACGGCTCCCCCTGCGACCGCGCCTGCTGGTGCAGGACCGCCCAGCCGTCCGGGTTGTCCGCGGTGTGCGTGAAGAACGCCCGCAGCCCCGCCCACAGCTGGCGGTCCGCCGGCAGCCCCGGCTCCACCGCCGCCTGCACCGCTTCCACCAGCGCCTTCGACTCGCGGCGGATACACGCGGTGAAGAGTTCTTCCTTGGAATTCAGATACAGATAGACCAACGGTTTGGACACACCGGCCAGCTCGGCGATCTCGTCCATCGAAGCGGCCCGGTACCCGCGCTGCCCGAAGGTCTGCACTGCGGCATCCATCATCTGCTTCTCACGGACCGCGCGCGGCATCCGTTTGCTCTTCACTGCACTCACGTCAGACTTCCCTCCCGCCCCCACGGCGCTACTCCTCGGTAAGAGTACGGCGCGGGTCCCGCCCCCGCCGTGCGGAAGGGGCGCGGCCCGGCCACGATGACCGGTAGTCGCCCCTCGGCCCCGCCGGGCCCGTACACCTCTGGTCCCACACGGGATCACACCTGGGTCCGATGCTGTCGCCCGCTCCCGCCGCCTAGTGTCCGTGACATGACGCTCAGACTCCCTGGACGAAAGACCGTCGTCGCCCTCACGGCTCTGGTCCTGTCGGCCGCGCCCGCCGTCACCGCCCACGCCTTGTCCGGCCCCGCGCCCACCTCTGCCGCATCCACCGCCACGCTCGAACTGCCCCGCCCGACCGGCCCGTACGCCGTCGGCTCCGACGTTCTCCACCTCACCGACCACGGCCGCACCGACCCCTGGGTGCCCGACACCGGGAACCGCGAACTGATGGTGTCGGTCCACTACCCCGCCCGGCCAGGCGGCGGAAACGGCACCGCACCCTACATGAGCACTGAAGAGGCCCGGCTCTTCCTGGCTCAGCGAGAACTGGACGGCATCGTGCCGCCCACCGTCGTCAGCTCCACCTCCACCCATGCCCGCACTGACGCCCGGGCCGCCCGGGGCCGGTTCCCGCTGGTGCTGCTCTCCCCCGGCTTCGGTACCCCCCGCGCCACACTGACCTCCCTCGCGGAGGACCTCGCGAGCCGCGGCTACGTCGTGGCGAGTGTCGATCACGCCTACGAGTCCACCGGGACGGCCTTCCCCGGCGGGCGGATGCTCACGTGCGCGGCCTGTGACGTGGTCGAGGCGGCGCCGGACGAGGCGGCCGAGCGGGACGTGCTGAAGACCGTCTCCACCGGACGGGCCGACGACCTCACCTTCGTACTCGACCGGCTGACCGGTCCCCGCCCGGCCTGGGACAAGTCCCGGATGATCGACCGGCGCCGGGTCGCTGCCGCGGGCCACTCCATCGGCGGGAGCGCCGCGGCCTCCACCATGCTCGGTGACTCCCGCGTCGACGCGGGGATCAACATGGACGGCACCTTCTTCGAGCCCATTCCCCGCTCGGGCATCGGCGACCGCCCGTTCCTGATGCTCGGCACCGACGCGGGCCACCGTCCCGGAGGTGAGGACTGCTCCTGGGACGAGGGCTGGCAGCACCTGGACGGCTGGAAGCGCTGGCTGACCGTCAAGGACTCCGGCCACTTCACCTTCACGGACATCCCGGAACTCGGCGAACAGCTCGGCCTGCCGGTCGACCCCGAGGCCGCACTCTCCGGCGACCGCTCGACACGGATCACCCGGGACTACGTCGCGGCATTCCTCGACCTGCACCTACGCGGACGGCACCAGCCCCTGCTGGACGGCCCCACACCCGGGAACCTCGAGGTCGTCTTCCAGCAACCCTGACGGCCCCCGGCCTCGTACGGACCGGGGGCGCAGCTTCCTCTCGCGCCGTAGCGATCACCACGACCTGCATCCAGTCGGCACGTGCCGTGACCGCGTTGGATGTATGCACGTTGTGTGCTGCGCGGTACGACAGTCGGAGGGGTTCATGTCCAAGCCGCAGCACGTGGCGATTTACGCCACGGTCCTTGAGAAGGTCGAAGTGTTCAGTGTCGGGCGGGGCCGCAGAAAGCCGCCAGAGCCCGACTCGATCAGGATCACGCCGGTCGTAGATCCGGAGGGTGGAGACTCGCCCACGCGAATCACCGAGCATCACACCGTCCCCGGGTCCTGACCGGACCACGGGCCACCTGCAGAACCTTCACGCCAAGACAGCAGTCCCTGACCCACGGCACGAAGAGGCCCCCTACCGTCGCGCAAGCGTGGTAAGGGGCCTCTCCCGTGGCACAGGAAGCTGTTCGGTCCTGCCTCAGGCAGCGACTGCCACGCGCTCCTTGGAGTCCTCGTGCTCGGTCCCGAACTCCTCGATGGGCGAGGAGCTGGCCGAGTTGTACTTGTCGTGGTCGAGGATGTTCTCGCGGGCCGAGACGATCACCGGGACCAGCGCCTGTCCGGCCACGTTCGTGGCGGTGCGCATCATGTCCAGGATCGGGTCGATGGCGAGCAGCAGGCCCACGCCCTCCAGCGGGAGGCCCAGCGTCGACAGGGTCAGTGTCAGCATGACCGTGGCGCCGGTGAGACCGGCGGTGGCCGCCGAGCCGATCACCGAGACGAACGCGATCAGGATGTAGTCACCGATGCCCAGCTGGACGTCGAAGATCTGCGCGATGAAGATCGCCGCCAGCGCCGGGTAGATCGCGGCGCAGCCGTCCATCTTCGTGGTGGCGCCGAACGGGACGGCGAAGCTGGCGTACTCCTTCGGGACGCCGAGGCGCTCGGTGACCTTCTGGGTGACCGGCATCGTGCCGACGGAGGAGCGGGAGACGAAGGCAAGCTGGATCGCGGGCCAGGCGCCCTTGAAGAACTGCAGCGGGCTGACCTTGGCGACCGTGGCGAGGAGCAGCGGGTAGACGCCGAACATCACCAGGGCGCAGCCGATGTAGACGTCGGCGGTGAACGTGGCGTACTTGCCGATCAGGTCCCAGCCGTAGTCGGCGATCGCGTAGCCGATGAGGCCGACGGTGCCGATCGGGGCGAGGCGGATGACCCACCACAGGGCCTTCTGGAGGAGCTCCAGGATCGACTCGCTGAGGGCGAGGATCGGCTTGGCCTTGTCGCCGAGCTGGAGCGCGGCGATGCCGGCGACGGCGGCCATGAAGACGATCTGCAGCACGTTCAGCTCGGTGAACGGCGTGATGACGTCCGTCGGGATGATGCCGGTCAGGAAGTCGATCCAGGAGCCGGCGTGCTCGGGCTTGGCGCCGTCCTTCGGGGTGAGGCCGGTACCGGAGCCCGGGTTGGTGACCAGGCCGATCGCGAGGCCGATGGCGACCGCGATGAGCGAGGTGATCATGAACCAGAGCAGCGTGCGGGTCGCCAGCCTCGCGGCGTTGTTGACCTTGCGCAGGTTGGTGATCGACACCAGGATCGCGAAGAAGACGAGGGGCGCGACGGCCAGCTTCAGCAGCTGGACGAAGATGCTGCCGACCTGGTCGAGCGTGGTGTAGAGCCAGTTGATGTCCTGGCTGCGGGCGAGCCAGCCGAGCAGGACACCCAGGACCAGACCGGCGACGATCTGGACCCAGAACGGGACCTTGGGTATGCGGAAACCGGAGCCGGTGGGCTTACCGGCGTCGGTCGCGGGGGACGCGGAATTCGCGGACACGGACACACTCCAGATGTGCGCATGGGGACGTACCGGGACGGACGTACCTACGTGCGGTCGAACGGGGACGGGGGTGCGGCGCCCGCGTCAAGGGCGGCGCCGCTGCATGATGCCGGTTCAGACGTTGCGGCAACAGACCGCGGACATACAGCGGCAGAGATCGACATGCAGGCGCGCCACGAGCGGGGGGCTCATGGCGTGAAAGGGGCGCACTGCTGCGTTCATGTCGAACACGTTAACACTTGTACTTTGAGAACCTCAAAGGTCTTCTTTGACGAAGGAACGCAGCACTGCCGGTGCCGCCGCTCGCCGGTGGCCTCGAAGGCGTCGCGTACGGCCCGGAAACGCCGAAACCCCGGCACTGGAGCGAGTGCTCCGGTCCGGGGGCTTCGTGCGTATGGGCCGTGGGGTGTGAGGAACCTTACGCTCCGCTTACTGGGTGACGCTGTCCTCGCGCGTACGGTTCGCCTCGAGCTTGGCCTTGGTCCGGTCGACCGTGGAGATGAGCTGGGCGGACATCTCGTCGCGCTGCTTGCGCAGGAGGACGAAGCTGAGGGGCGCGGAGAGGAGCAGGCCGAGCAGGATGACCCAGACGAGGTTGGATCCGCCGAGCCCTGCGGGAAGCACACCGAAGTGGACGGCCACGCCGGAGACGAAGAAGCAGCCCACGAAAATCAGCAGGCGCATCGCGGTGTAGCGGATCGTTGCGCTCGGCTTGGCAGCGGACACGGCTGGCCTTCTCTCTACGTCCGACGTTCCTGCGGTCGCGCAGTCTGCGGTTCCACGGTTCTGCCCGACCAGTGAAGCATGCCCCGAATTCGATCAGTTCGCAGGGCTACCCGTTTCCGCGAGCCGCCCCGCGGAGGGACCGTCCTGCCGGAGGAGCGGGAGCAGCATGATGATGTCGTCGCGGTAGTCGTTCTCGGCCACCCTGATCGCGTCCGGGACCCGGCCCACCTCCTGGTATCCGCAGGAGGTGTAGAAGCGGTCGGCTCCGGTGCCGCCGCGGCAGGTGAGCCGGATGGCGTCGATGCCGTCGATGGCGCGGGCGGCGTCGGCGGATGCGGCCATCAGTTCGCGCCCGAAGCCCCTGCCCTGGTGGCGGGGGTGGACCATCACCGTGTAGAGCCCGATCCAGTGCCGCATCAGCCGGTGGGAGTTGTGCGTGAGGAAGGCGGTGGCGGCCACGACGCCGCCCTCGTCCCGTCCGACGACCAGGTGGGTACGGCCCTCGGCCATCCCGGCGAGGTGCCTGACCAGCTCCGGCCGGACCTCCTCGGCGGTGACGGGTGGCACGAAGCCGACGGCTCCGCCCGCGTTGGTGACGTCGACCCAGAGCGCGGTGATGCCGTCCCGCAGCACCCGGTCGAACGGGGGGTCCACCTCAAATGTAAGTGCCATAGTGGCAGATTAACCATTACGCCCCTGGCCCTCAACCGGTGTCCACCACGCGAGAAGCCCATGCGGCGCGGCAGCCCGTGCGAAAGCCCCGGCCGGGGACGGCTGGCCGGGGCTTTCACGAGACGGGAACGGACCCGGGAACGGAACCCGGAACCGGACCGCCTCAGACGCGCATCGGCTGCGGCGACTCGCGTCGGCCCGCGTCCGGACCCGGGTACTCGCGCAGGATCTCGTACCGGGTGTTGCGCTCCACCGGCCGGAAGCCCGCGTCCCGGATCAGGTCCAGGAGGTCCTCACGGCCGAGCTTGCTCGGCGTGCCGTAGTCGTCCGCGTCGTGCGTGATCTTGTACTCGACGACCGAGCCGTCCATGTCGTCCGCGCCGTGCTGGAGCGCGAGCTGGGCGGTCTGCACCCCGTGCATCACCCAGAACACCTTGACGTGGGGAACGTTGTCGAACAGCAGCCGCGAGACCGCGAAGGTCTTCAGCGCCTCCGCGCCGGTCGCCATCGACGTCCGCGCCTGGAGCGTGTTGCGGACCTTGCCGTCCTTCATGTCCACGAAGTCGTGCTGGTAGCGCAGCGGGATGAAGACCTGGAAGCCGCCGGTCTCGTCCTGCATCTCCCGCAGCCGCAGCACGTGGTCGACGCGGTGACGGGGCTCCTCGATGTGCCCGTACAGCATCGTCGCCGGGGTCTTGAGCCCCTTCTCGTGCGCGAGGCGGTGGATGCGCGACCAGTCCTCCCAGTGGGTGTTGTGGTCGACGATGTGCTGGCGGACCTCCCAGTCGAAGATCTCCGCGCCACCGCCGGTCAGCGACTCCAGACCGGCCTCGATCAGCTCGTCGAGGATCTCGGACGCCGAGAGCCCCGAGATCGTCTCGAAGTGGTGGATCTCCGTCGCCGTGAAGGCCTTGAGCCCCACGTTCGGCAGTGCTTCCTTGAGCGCGCTGAGCGAACGGGGGTAGTAGCGCCACGGCAGGGTGGGGTGCAGTCCGTTGACGATGTGCAGCTCGGTGAGGTTCTCGTTCTCCATCGCCTTGGCGAGGCGGACGGCCTCCTCGATGCGCATCGTGTACGCGTCCTTCTCGCCCGGCTTGCGCTGGAACGAGCAGTACGCGCAGGACGCGGTGCACACGTTGGTCATGTTGAGGTGGCGGTTGACGTTGAAGTGGACGACGTCGCCGTTCTTCCGCGTGCGCACCTCGTGGGCCAGCCCGCCGAGCCAGGCCAGGTCGTCGGACTCGTAGAGCGCGATCCCGTCCTCGCGGGTCAGCCGCTCGCCGGCCCGGACCTTCTCCTCCAGCTCGCGCTTGAGTCCCGCGTCCACCAGTGCCCCTCCCATATCTCTACGTAACAGACTCCGGCAGCCAACCGTACGCCTATGCCTCGTCGGGCAGTTCCCCGACCCGGTTCTCCCACTTGGTGGAGAGCACGATCGTGGTACGGGTCCGCGAGACCCCCTTGGTACCACTGAGCCGGCGGATCGTCTTCTCGAGACCGTCCACGTCACCGACCCGGACCTTGAGCATGTACGAGTCGTCGCCCGCGATGAACCAGCAGTCCTCGATCTCGGCGAGGTCCTTCAGCCGGTGTGCGACGTCCTCGTGGTCGGCGGCGTCGGAGAGCGAGATTCCGATCAGCGCGGTGACCCCGAGTCCCAGCGACGCGGAGGCGACCGTCGCGCGGTAGCCGGTGATGACACCGGCGGTTTCCAGCCGGTTGATCCGGTCGGTGACGCTGGGCCCGGAGAGCCCCACGAGCCGCCCCAGCTCGGCGTACGAGGCCCTCCCGTTCTCTCTGAGGGCCTGGATGAGCTGCCTGTCCACCGCGTCCATGTGACTGAAACCTTCCATTGTTCAGCAGTACCGCGAGTTTAAGTGTAGAATCTAAGGCATGCAGGGTTCAGACCCTGCAAATCTTTCAGAACATCCAAGAAATGCTTTCGAATCTTCAGGAGTGAACTTCACCGTGTACACGATCGAGATGGCCTACGCCCGGATGCGCGAGCTGCAGGACCTGGCCAACCGCTCGCGTGCCCACCAGCCCGCCGCCGCGCACCGTGTCGACAAGACCCGCGCCCCCCGCACGCCCAAGAAGCGCTGACCGGCTAGGGCCTGTCACGGGAGCCCCCACCGAGCTCTCCTTCCCACCGGCGGTACAGCTGGTGCGGCACACCTGCCGCGTCCAGCACCCGCCCCGCGACGAAGTCCACCAGGTCCTGGATGTGCGTCGCACCCGCGTAGAACGCCGGAGAGGCGGGCAGCACCACTGCGCCCGCCTCGTCGAGCGCGACCATCTGCTTCAGCGTCTGCCCGCTCAACGGGGTCTCGCGCACCGCGACGACCAGCCTCCGCCGCTCCTTGAGCGTGACGCTCGCGGCCCGCTGCAGCAGGTCCTTCGAGAGTCCGAGCGCCACCCCGGCCACGCAGGCCGTCGACGCCGGAACGATGAGCATCCCCTTCGTCGGGTAGGACCCCGAGGACGGCCCGGCCGCCAGATCGCCGGCCGCCCAGTGCCGTACGCGGCCGAGATCCGTCTCGCCCACCGCGAAGGCGTGCGGCTTCCCGTCCGCCCCCCGCGCCAGCCAGTCGCCCAGGTCCTCCCGCCAGTGCGCGTCGCGGAAGGCGATCCCCGTCTCGTCCAGGAGGGTGAGGCGCGAGGCGCGGCTCACCACCAGGTCGACGCTCTCCCCCGCGGCCAGCAGCCCCCGCAGGACCGAGGCGGCGAACGGCGTCCCCGATGCGCCGGACACCCCGACAATCCAAGGCGCGCGCTGCTGCTGACTCACTGAAGTCCCGGAATCCACACCACCGAGCCTATCCGGCACCCCCGGTCAGGAACCGAGCCAGGTACTCCGTACGTTCCGTCAGGTGAAGGGACAGCCATGGACCAGGGGGTGACCATGACCGGTACGCGCGCAGGCGCCACCGCACGGGCCGTCACGGCGGGCGCCGTGATGCTGGGATGGATCGCGCTGCTGTGGGTGCTGGAGGGCGTCGACACGGCTACCGGCCACTCCCTCGACACGTACGGCATCAGCCCGCGTGAGCCCGCGGAGCTCGCCGACATCGTGCCGTCCGCGTTCCTGCACAGCGGCTGGGAGCACGTGGCCTCCAACAGCGTCCCGCTGCTGGTGCTCGGCTTCATCGCGGCTCTCGCCGGAATACGCAGGTTCGCCGCGGTGGTCCTGGTGGTGATCGTGACGGGCGGCCTCGGCGTCTGGCTCACCGCGCCCGCCGACACGATCACGCTCGGCGCGTCGGGTGTCGTCTTCGGCCTCTTCGGCTACCTGCTGGTCCGTGGCTTCGTGGACCGCCGCCCGCTCGACATCGTGGTCGGCCTGATCATCGCCGCGGTCTACGGCTCACTGCTCTGGGGCGTGCTGCCGACCGACTCCGGCATCAGCTGGCAGGGCCACCTCTTCGGCCTCCTGGGCGGGGTGGCGGCGGCCTTCGCCTTCCGCCGCCCCCGCCGCACGGCCGGTGCCGTCACGGTGTGAGACCGCGCACCAGCAGGTCGAGCAGCGCACAGGCGAACAGCGCCATCCCGATGAACCCGTTGACCGAGAAGAACGCCCGGTTCAGCCGGGACAGATCGTGCGGCCGCACCACCCGGTGCTCGTACACGAAGGCGACGGCGACGATCGCCATGCCGATCCAGTAGAAGACCTCGGCGTCCGTCGCCAGGCCGAACCAGACCAGCAGCCCGGTCGTCACGACGTGGCAGACCCGCGCGCCCCACAGTGCGGCCGGGATCCCGAAGCGCGCCGGGAAGGAGAGCACCCCGTGGGCCCGGTCGGCCTGCACGTCCTGGCAGGCGAAGATCAGATCGAAGCCGCCGATCCAGATCCCGACGGCCAGGCCGAGGATCACCGCGTCCCACGACCAGCTGCCGGTCACCGCGAGCCAGGCACCGATCGGCCCGATGGCCTGGGCGATGCCGAGGATCGCGTGCGGGAAGTTCGTGAACCGCTTGCCGTACGGGTAGACGACCATCGGCACGACGGCGACGGGCGCCAGTGCCAGGCAGAGCGGGTTCAGCAGGGCTGCCGCGCCGAGGAAGACGACGACGGCGATGATCGCCCCGGTCCACGCCGACTTGACCGACACCGCACCGGTGACCAGTTCACGGCTCGCGGTGCGGGGGTTACGGGCGTCGATCTCCCGGTCGATGATCCGGTTGGCAGCCATGGCGAACGTCCGCAGCCCGACCATCGCGATGGTCACGAGCAGCAGGGTGCCCCAGTGGATGTCCTTGTCCAGCTGGAACATCGCGGTCAGCGCGGCGATGTACGCGAACGGCAGGGCGAACACCGAGTGCTCGATCATCACCAGCCGCAGGAACGCGCGGGGCGCGCTGCGGGGCTGCGGCATCGCAGCGGCGGAGGCACTCACAGGCCGTACTCCTTCCAGCGACGGTCGACCTTCGCCGCCGTGTCGGGGTCGGACTCGACCATCTCCGGCCAGCCGCCGTCCCGTGTGTAGCCCTCCTCGGGCAGCTTCCGCGTGGCGTCGATGCCCGCCTTGCCACCCCAGAACTGCTGGTAGGAGGCATGGTCGAGATGGTCGACCGGCCCTTCGGTGAGGAGCAGGTCGCGGGCGTAGTCGGTGTTGCCGAGCGCCCGCCAGGCGACCTCGTGCAGGTCGTGGACGTCGCAGTCGGCGTCCACGACCACGATCAGCTTGGTCAGCGACATCATGTGCGCGCCCCAGACGGCACTCATCACCTTCTGGGCGTGCTTCGGGTACTTCTTGTCGATCGAGATGATCGCGCAGTTGTGGAAGCCGCCCGCCTCGGGCAGGTGGTAGTCCACGATGTCCGGGATGATGATCTTGAGCAGCGGGAGGAAGAACCTCTCGGTGGCCCGCCCCAGCGGCCCGTCCTCCGTCGGCGGCCTGCCCACCACGATCGACTGCAGCAGCGGACGCTTCCGCATCGTCACGCAGTCGATCGTCAGCGCGGGGAAGGGCTCCTGCGGCGTGTAGAAGCCGGTGTGGTCACCGAAGGGCCCCTCGGGCAGCATCTCGCCCGGCTCCAGCCACCCCTCGATCACGACCTCGGCCTGCGCCGGCACCTGGAGCGGGACGGTCTTGCAGTCGACCATCTCGATGCGCTTGCCCTGGACGAAGCCGGCGAAGAGGTACTCGTCGATGTCCCCCGGCAGCGGCGCCGTGGAGGCGTACGTGACCGCGGGCGGCGCCCCGAACGCGATGGCGACGGGCAGCCGTTCACCGCGCTTGGCTGCGACCTGGTAGTGGTTGTGGCTGTCCTTGTGGATCTGCCAGTGCATGCCGATGGTGCGCTTGTCGTGGCGCTGCAGCCGGTAGAGCCCGAGGTTGCGGATGCCGGTCTCGGGGTGCTTGGTGTGCGTGAGGCCCAGGTTGAAGAACGAACCGCCGTCCTCGGGCCAGGTGAAGAGCGCCGGCAGCTGTTCCAGGTCCACGTCGTCACCGGTCAGGACGACCTCCTGGACGGGCGCGCTCCCTGACTTCACCTTCTTCGGCGGCACGTGGACCATCGAGCCGAGCTTCCCGAACGCCTCGCGGACCCCGACGAACCCGTTCGGCAGTTCCGGCTTGAGCAGGCCGCCGATCTTGTCGCTGATCTCGGCGTAGGACTTCAGGCCGAGCGCCTTGAGCAGCCGCCGGTCGGTCCCGAAGACGTTCATGGCCAGGGGCATGGACGCCCCCTTGACGTTCTCGAAGAGCAGCGCGGGCCCGCCCGCCTTGTTCACCCGGTCGACGATCTCGCCGACCTCCAGATACGGGTCGACCTCGGCCTTGATGCGCTTGAGATCGCCCTCGCGCTCCAGAGCCCGGAGCAGGGAGCGAAGATCGTCGTAAGCCATGGGGACAAGTATCGGCCACCCGCTACCCTGGGCCCGTCACCGGGGCGGGACAGAGCGCCCCTCACCTTTCCTCGGGGGACCCTTCCACGATGCTCAGGGCCTTGATCTATCTCCTGCCGCTCGCACTGACGATCTACGCGTTCATAGACTGCCTGAACACGCCGGAGGACGAGGCCAGGCACCTGCCGAAGCTGGCCTGGGTCTTCATCATCCTGCTGTTCTGGATCGTGGGTCCGATCGTCTGGTTCGCCGCGGGCAAGCTGCGGGTGCCGCCCGCCGGAGGCCGTACGCCCTCGGAGTGGCACCGCAACCACCGCACGACGTGGGTGGCGCCGGACGACAATCCGGACTTCCTGAAGTCGATCAAGGAAGAGAACAAGAAGGACGAGTCACTCCTCAAGGACTGGGAAGCGGATCTGCGCCGCCGCGAGGACGAGATCAAGCGCCGTGAGGACGGGGCGGGGTCCGGCGACGCCTCCTCATGAGGACAACAGCCGCCCCAGCCGGTTGAGCAGGGGCAGCAGCGCCGTGCGCTCCTGAGGGGTGAGCGCCTCCAGGGCGCCGTGCACGACGCGCATCTCGGCGCGGATGCGGTGGGCCAGCTCGGTGCCGTCCGGTGTGCGGGCGGCGACCTTGGAGCGGCGGTCGTCGGGGGCCGGAGTGCGGGTGACCAGGCCGCGGGTCTCCATGCGGCCGATGAGGCCGGTGGCGTTGGACGCGTCGCAGACCAGGTGATGGGCCAGGGCGCTCATCGGCATGGGTTCGTTCAGGGCGATCAGTGCGCGCGCCTGCGAGGTGCTGAGGCCGTGGCGGGCGGCGACGGCGGTGAGGTCGTCGTGGTGGCCGCGGACGACGACCGCGAGGGGTTCCAGCAGTTCGTCCGGAGTAGGGACGGCGCGGGGTGCCGGTTCCGTCGTCATGGTCGGTCATCCTTCGATCTGTACGCGTGGCCCCGAGGCCCGGAACCGTGTCCGCCACGCGACGCATTCATTTGACATGCTCAACTTTGGGCAGTTACATGAACTGTATTGCTTGAGCATATCAAGCTTCACTCGTGTCTTGCGTCTCGCGTCTCGTAGGGAGCACCCCCCATGCCCTCCGTACTGTTCGTCCTCACCGGTGCCGACCACTGGACCCTCAACGACGGCACCACCCATCCGACCGGCTTCTGGGCCGAGGAGCTCGCCGCCCCGCACCGCGTCTTCACCCAGGCCGGATACGACATCACCATCGCCACCCCGGGCGGCGTGGCCCCCACCGTCGACACGGCGAGCCTGGCCGCCGAGGTCAACGGGGGCCAGGAGCAGGCCGACGCCGTCGCCTCGTACCTCGCGGCGATCGACGAGACGCTCCGCATCCCCGCCCGCCTCGAGGACGTCGTCCCCACCTCGTACGACGTCGTCTTCTACCCCGGCGGCCACGGCCCCATGGAGGACCTGGCCGTCAGCGAGGTGTCCGGCCGCCTCCTCACGGCCGCGCTGGACTCCGGCGCGCACCTCGGCGTCCTGTGCCACGCCCCCGCCGCACTGCTGGCCGCCCGCCGCGAGGACGGCAGCTGGCCCTTCGCCGGCTACCGCCTGACCGGATTCAGCAACACGGAGGAGACCCAGGCCGGCCTGGCCACCAAGGCGCCCTGGCTGCTGGAGAACCGGCTCGTGGAACTCGGCGCCGACTACTCCGCCGGTGACCCCTGGGGACCCCACACCGTGCACGACCGCAACCTGCACACCGGACAGAACCCGGCCTCCTCGGAACAGCTGGCCCGCGAGATCATGGCGGCTCTGTGAGCGGCGCCGAGACGCCGGCCCAGGTGACCGCCCGCCTCCGCGGCACCTTCCGTACCGGACGCACCAAGGGCCTCGACTGGCGCACCTCCCAGCTGACGCGGCTGCGCGCACTGCTCACCGAGTCGGGTGACGAGCTGGCCGAGGCGCTCCGTGCCGACCTCGGCAAGAGCCGCAAGGAGGCCTACCGGACCGAGATCGACTTCACGGTCCGGGAGATCGACCACACCCTGGCGCGGCTCGCGGACTGGCTGCGGCCCGAGCCCGCTCCCGTACCGGCGGCCCTCGACGGAGCCACCGCCCACACCGTGCAGGACCCGCTGGGCGTGGTCCTCGTCATCGCGCCCTGGAACTACCCGGTGCAGCTGCTGCTCGCCCCACTGGCCGGTGCGCTGGCCGCGGGCAACGCCGTCGTCGCCAAGCCCAGCGAGCTGGCGCCCGCCACCTCCGCCGCCGTGGCCAGGCTGCTGCCGCAGTATCTGGACACCGACGCGGTCGCCGTCGTCGAGGGCGGGGTCCCGGAGACCACCGCGCTGCTGGCCGAGCGCTTCGACCACATCTTCTACACCGGCAACGGCACGGTCGGCCGGATCGTCATGGCCGCCGCAGCCCGCCACCTCACCCCGGTCACCCTCGAACTGGGCGGCAAGTCGCCCGTCTTCGTCGACCGCGACACGGATCTGACGACGGTGGCCGCACGGCTGGCCGCGGGCAAGTTCCTCAACGCGGGCCAGACCTGTGTCGCCCCCGACTACGTCCTGACCGACCCGGAGACCGCGCCCGCCCTGGCGGACGCGCTCGCGGCGGCGGTCGAGGGGCTGTACGGACAGGACGCCTCGGCCCACCCCGAGTACGGGCGGATCGTCAACGAGCGCCACTTCGACCGGCTGGTGGGCCTGCTGGACTCCGGCCGTACGGTCACGGGCGGCATCCACGACCGTGCCGACAAGTACATCGCGCCGACGGTGCTGGCCGATGTGGCGCCGGACGCCCCCGTCATGGGCGAGGAGATCTTCGGCCCCGTACTGCCGATCGTGACGGTCGACGGGCTCGACGATGCCATCGGCTTCATCAACGACCGGGACAAGCCGCTGGCTCTGTACGCCTTCACGCACTCCCCCGCCGTACGGGAGCGGCTGCTGGCCGAAACCTCCTCGGGCGCGGTGGGCCTGGGCCTGCCGCTGGCCCACCTGACGGTGTCCGACCTGCCCTTCGGCGGGGTCGGCGAGAGCGGCATGGGCAACTACCACGGCCGGTACTCACTGGAGACGTTCAGCCACCGCAAGGCGGTCCTGGACACCCCCCTGGCCCGGTGAGCACTCCGTACGCCGACTGGCTGGCGGTCGCCCTCGGCGAGGCCCGGGCGGGCTTGGCCGAGGGCGGCATCCCGGTCGGCGCCGCGCTGTACGGGGCGGACGGCACCCTCCTCGGCCGGGGCCGCAACCGCCGCGTCCAGGACGGCGATCCGTCCCTGCACGCGGAGACGGCGGCGTTCCGGGCGGCCGGCCGGCAGCGCTCGTACCGGGGCACGACGATGGTGACCACGCTCTCGCCGTGCTGGTACTGCAGCGGTCTGGTCCGGCAGTTCGGGCTCTCCCGGGTGGTGATCGGCGAGGCCGAGACCTTCCACGGCGGCCACGACTGGCTGGCCGGGCACGGGGTGGAGATCGTGCTGCTCGACGACCCGGAGTGCGTCGCGCTGATGCGTGCGTTCGTCCGTGACCGTCCGGAGCTGTGGAACGAGGACATCGGCCAGGAGTGAGGAACGACGAAGGGCGCGGTCCGCAGATGCGGACCGCGCCCTTCGTGCTGTTCTCAGACTCCGGCGTAGGAGTGCTTGCCGGTGACGAAGATGTTGACGCCGTAGTAGTTGAAGAGCCAGCAGCCGAAGGCGATCAGCGCCAGGTAGGCGGCCTTGCGGCCCTTCCACCCGGCGGTCGCGCGGGCGTGCAGGTAGCAGGCGTACGCGACCCAGGTGATGAAGGACCAGACCTCCTTGGGGTCCCAGCCCCAGTAGCGGCCCCAGGCGTCGCCCGCCCAGATCGCGCCCGCGATGATCGTGAACGTCCACAGCGGGAAGACGGCCGCGTTGATGCGGTACGAGAAGGTGTCCAGGGACTTCGCCGAGGGCAGCCGCTCCAGCACGGAGGTCGCGAACCTTCCGGGCGTGCCGCCGCCCGCGAGCTTGTTCTCGTAGCTGTCGCGGAACAGGTAGAGCAGCGTGCCGACGGCTCCGAGGTAGAAGACGGCGCCGCAGATGATGGCGGTGGAGACGTGGATCCACAGCCAGTAGGAGTGCAGCGCGGGCACGAGCTGGTCGCTGTCGGTGTACAGCGTCGTGGTGGCGATGCCGAGGTCCAGCAGGACCGTGGTGACCAGCAGAAGGCCGATCCAGCGGACGTTCTTCCGCAGGGCCAGCAGGAGGAGGTAGGCGCCGACCGCCACGGTGGAGAAGGTGATCGAGAACTCGTACATGTTGCCCCAGGGGGCGCGCTGCACCGACGCGGCCCGGGCGACGACTCCGGCGGCTTGGACGGCGAAGGCCACCACGGTCAGGGAGACCGCGATCCGTCCCCACAGGTCGCCCTTGAACGTGCCGCCCGCGGCTCCGGGGCCGTCCGGGACGTCCCGGGTGCCTGCGGCGGAGCGGGTGACGATCCTGGGACGGTCCAGCACGGCCGTGCCGCCGGCGTTCTGCGCGGTCTGCACCTTCACCGTGGAGTCCGCGGTGGCGGACCCGGCCAGCGCGGCGGCCGTGCGGCCGACCTTGCTGCGGCTGCCGAACACCCATTCCGCGATGTGGGCGAAGAAGGCCAGGGTGTAGACGGCCATCGACGAATAGATCAGCGTGTTGCTGATGTTCGCCAGGTTCTCGTTGGTTGCGGCGGCGAGACTCACTTCTCAGCCCCTTCGGCAGGTTCTTCGGAAGGTTGTTCGGGCTCGGGATCGGGATCGGGCGCCGTGGGCGCCTCGGTGTGGAGCGCGACCGCGAGACCGGCCAGCTCCTCGGGAAGTCTCGCGGACTCGCTGCGGCCCAGCCCGGCCATCTCGACGACGGTGACGCCGTCCGTTCCCCGTACGGCCTTCACCCACACCCGGCGCCGCTGGATGAAGAGCGACCCGGCGAGTCCGGCGATGGCGGCGATGGCGCCGGTGAGCGCCCAGCCGCTGGCGGGCTGGCGCGAGATCTGGAAGCTGGCCCATTCCTCGACGCTCTCGAAGGTGACCGTGCCCGCTCCGCCGGGCAGCTTCATGGTCTCGCCGGGACGCAGCCGCTGCTTGAGCTTGTCCCCGTTGCTGTCCTTGAATTCCTTCATCTGGGACGTGTCGAGCTGGTACACGTTCTGCGGCAGTCCCGAGTCGACGCCCAGGCTGCCGTAGTAGCCGTTGAGCGCGAGGACCGGATAGTCGGCGCCGGGGAACTGCGAGAACATCGTGCCCTGGCCGTCACCCGCGAAGGTCGGGACGAAGAAGGCCTGGAAGCCCAGCTGGGTCTTCTTGCCGTCGGCACCGCGGTAGCCGTCCATCACCTTGATCGCACCGGTCGACGTGACGTTGTTGTCGATGGGCAGCAAGGGCACGGCGGTCCTGTAGACCTCCTTGCCCTTGCCGTCCTTGACGGAGATCACCGGGGCGTAGCCGTGCGCGTTCAGGTAGACCTTGGTGCCGTCCACGACGAGCGGCTTGTTGACCTCGATGACCTTCTTCTTCGGCGCGCCGTCCGTGCCCTCGGAGTACGTCACCCGGGCCTCGTAGGTCCGGGGTGTGCCGCGCTGGGGGCCGCTGCGCTCGTACGTACCGACGAAGTCGTCCAGCGTGAAACTGAACGGGGTGAGCTCGTCGGTGTCGAAGAGCGACCCCGACTTGAAGTTGTCGTACTGGGTGAGCGTGTTGGAGAAGCCGTCGTCCTCGACGACGAGCTTGCCGCCCTCGGACTTGAAGAGCTGTCCTCCGGCGAAGGAGACCAGCATGACGATCAGCGCGATGTGGAAGATCAGGTTCCCTGCCTCGCGCAGATACCCCTTCTCCGCGGCGACGGCGTCACCCACCGTGTGGGAGCGGAAGCGGCGCTTGCGCAGGATGGCGAGGGCGGCCTCACGGACCTGCTCGGGTTCCGCCTCGGTGCGCCACGTGGTGTACGCGGGCAGCCGGGTCAGCTTCTTCGGGGCGCCCGGCGGGCGGCCGCGCAGCTGGCCGACGAACTGGCCGGTGCGCGGGACGATGCAGCCGACGAGGGAGACGAACAGCAGGATGTAGATCGCGGAGAACCACACCGAGCTGTAGACGTCGAAGAACTGCAGCGTCTCGTAGATCGGAGTGACCGTGGTGTGGGCTTCCTTGAAGGTTTGCACCTTCAGTTCGTCCACGCTGTTCTGCGGGATCAGCGAGCCGGGGACGGCTCCGAGCGACAGCAGGAACAGGAGGATCAGGGCGACCCGCATCGAGGTGAGCTGCCGCCAGAACCAGCGGGCCCAGCCGATGACGCCCATCGCGGGCACGGAGGATGCGGACTCTTCGCGCGGGGCGGTGGAGAGCTGTGCTCCGGCCTCGCCGAGGTCGCGCTCTTCCTTGGTGTTCGTGTTGCTCATGGACTCAGATCCCCACAGTGAAGCCGTTGGACCAGACCTGCATCTCCTGCATGAGCACGTCCCAGGCGCCCGTCAGAAGGAGCACGCCGGTCGCGATCATCATGCCGCCGCCGATGCGCATGACCCATACGTAATGGCGCTTGACCCAGCCGAACGCGCCGAGTGCCTTGCGGAAGGCGACCGCCGCCAGCACGAAGGGGATACCGAGTCCGAGACAGTACGCCACGGTGAGTACCGCCCCGCGCCCCGCGGTCCCCTGGTCGATCGCGAGCATGCTGACCGAGGTGAGCGTCGGGCCGAGGCACGGGGTCCAACCGATCCCGAAGAGGGCGCCGAGCACGGGTGCGCCCGCCAGTCCGGTCACCGGCCTCCTGTGGATGCGGAACTCCCGCTGCGTCATCCACGGCATCAGCCCCATGAAGAAGATCCCCATCAGGATCATCAGCACGCCGAGGACCTTGGAGAGCACCTCGCTGTGTTCCTGGAGCCGGTCGCCGAAGTAGCCGAAGAGCGCGCCGCCGGAGACGAAGACCGCGGTGAAACCGAGAACGAAGAGCGAGGCACCCGCGACGATCCGGCCGCGCCGCGCTTCTGCCAGATCGGTGCCGCTGACCCCGGTGACGTAACTGAGGTAGCCGGGCACGAGCGGCAGGACGCACGGCGAGAAGAAGGAGACGAGACCGCCGAGCAGGGCGATGGGCAGGGCGACCAGGAGGGCCCCGCTGAAGACCGTCTCGTTCATTCCGGTGGTCGCGGCGAGCTGGAACACCGGATCACTTCTCCGCGATCAACGGGTCGATCATCTCGCGAAGCTTCTCCGCGTCGACGGCGGCGAGCGTGCGGGCCGCGATCTTCCCGTCGCGGTCCACGACCACGGTCGATGGGATCGCCTTCGGGTTCAGGGTGCCCTTGGGGAAGCGGAGGAGCAGCTTTCCGGTCGGGTCGAAGAGGCTCGGGTAGGTGA
Organism: Streptomyces sp. NPDC005566; assembly: GCF_040605575.1. Lineage (NCBI taxonomy): Bacteria > Bacillati > Actinomycetota > Actinomycetes > Kitasatosporales > Streptomycetaceae > Streptomyces > Streptomyces sp. NPDC005566. Next base: position 348,104 of record NZ_JBEXDB010000005.1, read on the forward strand.
CGCCGTAGTCCTGCTCGAAGTTGATCGCGGCGGCCTTCTGCGGGTCACGGGTGTTGATCCCGACGAACTGGACACCCTGGTCCTGGGTCTCCTGGGCGACCTTCGCGAAGTGCTTGGCCTCGGCGCGGCAGGGGGCGCACCACGATCCCCAGACGTTCAGGACGACGACCTTGCCCTTGTAGTCGGCGATGTCGAGAGCCTTGCCGTCCAGGGTCGTGCCGTCGAGCTTCGGTACGTCGGTGCGTTCACCCTTGGCCACGGTGGAAATGCCGCCGCTGCCGGTGACGAAGTTCGTGTTGCCGCCACCGCCGGACTTGGCGCCGTCACCACTGCATGCGGACAGAGTCAGTGCACCGGCCACTGCTGTGGCGGCGAGCAGGGTGAAGCGGCGTCGGGGTGCGCGGCCAGAGCTCATGTGAAAAGTTTCGCATGGCAGTTCCAGGGATCTTCCGCACCCCCCTCGGTGCCCGTAAAGCCCCTTGTCAAGCCTGTTTAAAGAACGTGTTCCAGCCGCCGTCCGGCGCCTGGCCGACCTCGAGGGTACGAAGCTTCGCGAGCACCGCCGGGTCCTGCACGTCGAGCCAGTCGACGAACTGCCGGAAGGAGACGAGGCGCACATCCGGCTTGTCCGCGATCTTTTTGATCACTTCCTCGACGGCGTCCATATAGATACCGCCGTTCCACTCCTCGAAGTGGTTGCCGATGTAGAAAGGTGCGCGGTTCGTCTCGTAGGCGCGATCGAAACCGGCGAGGTAGGCGCCGGTGGCCTGGGTGCGCCATCCCGGATAACGCGCGGGCATGCCGTTGGTCGAATTCACCGACTGGTTGGCGAGGATGTTGTAGTCCATGGAGAGAACTTCGAAGCTGTGGCCGGGGAACGGCACACCCTGCAGCGGAAGGTCCCAGATGCCCTGGCGTTTCTCCGGCCACATCTGCCGGCCGCCGGGCGAGCTCGCGTCGTAGCGCCAGCCCAGCTGTTTCGCGGTCGGCAGGAGATTGTCCTGGCCGAGCAGGCAGGGGGTGCGGGCGCCGACGAGTTCCTTCCGGTAGTCGAACGGCAGTGGATCGAGGTCTGTCCAGCCGGTGTTCGTCCGCCATTCGGTGACGAAGGAGATCGCCTGGTCGATTTCGCTCTGCCATTGCCCGGCCGACCAGTTGCCGACGGATCCCGAACCACCGCAGAAATGCCCGTTGAAGTGCGTGCCGATCTCGTGGCCGTCGAGCCAGGCCTGGCGGACGTACTTCAGGGTCTGCTTGACGTGATCGTCGGTGAGGTAACCGATGTCGGAGGCGCCCCTGGGGTTGTTGGGCGGGCGGTACAGGGACTTCTTCGACTCGGGCAGGACATACAGCCCGGAGAGGAAGAAGGTCATCCCGGCGTTGTGTTCCTCGGCGATGTCGAGAAAGCGGGGGAAGAGGCCGTTGCCGACCTCACCGGCCCCGTCCCAGGAGAAGATCACGAACTGCGGCGGTTTCTGCCCGGGTTCGAGCGGGACGGGGGCGGCGGGCTGATTCGGCTGCTTTCCGGTATCGGCGGTGGAACCGTCACCGATGAGCCTGACATTCGTCTTGGGAGGGCCTCCGCCGTTCCCGTGCGTTCCCTTGTCGCCTTTGGGGGTCTTCCCGGGCCCGGCACGTTCGCTGTCCGACGATCCCAGGGTGCCGCAGCCGTTCATGGTGAGAGCGGCTGCGGCGCCGAGCCCCGCCCCGAGCAGGCCCCTTCGGTTGATCTCACGCATGGCGTCCCCATCTGCGGTCGTTTTACCTCAAGCCCATACAAACTGGCGAAGGCTTAGATGAGGAAAGCAACACGACGGTTCCGCTGATAATCACAAAAGTTGTTACGTGATCAGACCCTTACAGGTACTGCACATAACGCGACCGCGAAGGAGTGGCGCCCGGGGCGTAAAGGGCCCTATGCCCCGAACGCCTTGGACTTCCCCTTCACCGGCTTCGCCCCCGCGAGCAGATGCGCGGGCACCAGGTCCCGGGCCGGCTCGGTGTACCCGACGGACACGATCCTGTCGCCCTGGTACGTGAACGTGGTGAGCGAGGCCAGCGTGCACTGCCGCTTGCGCGGGTCGTGCCACAGCCTCCGCCGCTCCACGAAGCTCCGCACGATCCAGATCGGCAGCTGATGGCTGACGCACACCGCCTCGTGCCCGCGGGCGGCGTCGCGCGCCGCGTCCAGGGCGCTCATCATCCGGACGACCTGCTCGACGTACGGCTCACCCCAGGACGGCTTGAACGGATTGGTGAGGTGCTTCCAGTTGTCCGGCTTGCGCAACGCGCCGTCGCCGACCCCGAACGTCTTGCCCTCGAAGACGTTGGCCGCCTCGATGAGCCGCTCGTCGGTGGCCAGGTCCACACCGTGCGACTTGGCGATCGGGGTGGCCGTTTCCTGGGCGCGCTCCAGCGGCGAGGCGACGACATGGGTGATGTCGCGCTTGTCCAAGTGCTCGGCGACCCGGTCGGCCATCCGGCGGCCGAGGTCGGAGAGTCCGTAGCCGGGGCGCCGCCCGTAGAGCACGCCCTCCGGGTTGTGCACCTCGCCGTGGCGCATCAGGTGGACGACGGTGATGTCCTTGCTGCGCGCGCTGGTCTCGCTCATGCGGTGGCCTCCGATGCGGCACGTGCGGCGGCGGGCAGTGCTGCGGCGATCCGCTCGACCGCCCGCGCGTCATGGGCGGTGGAGACGAACCAGGACTCGAACGCGGAAGGCGGCAGATAGACGCCCTGCTCCAGCATCGAGTGGAAGAAGGCGGTGAAGCGGAAAGCTTCCTGCTTCTTCGCGTCCTCGTAGTTGCGTACCGGCCCGTCGGTGAAGAAGACGGAGAACATGTTGCTCGCCGCCGACACGGTGTGCGCGACACCCTCCTTGGTGAGCGCCTCGCCCACCAGCGCCCGGAGCTCCGCGGATACCGCGTCGACCTTCACGTACGCCGCGTCGTCGAGCAGCCGCAGCTGGGCGAGGCCGGCGGCGGTCGCGATCGGGTTCCCGGAGAGGGTGCCCGCCTGGTAGACGGGGCCGACCGGGGCCAGGTGCGCCATCACATCGGCACGGCCGCCGAAGGCCGCGGCCGGGAAGCCGCCGCCCATGACCTTGCCGAAGGTCATCAGGTCGGGGCGGACGCCGTCGATGCCGTACCAGCCGGCCCTGGACGTACGGAAGCCGGTCATCACCTCGTCGGAGATGTACAGCGCGCCGTCGGCCGCGCAGATCTCCTTCAGCCCGGCGTTGAAGCCGTCCTGCGGCGGTACGACGCCCATGTTGCCCGGCGACGCCTCGGTGATCACACACGCGATCTCGCCCGGCTGCGCGGCGAACGCGGCGCGTACCGCCTCCAGGTCGTTGTACGGCAGCACGATCGTGTCGCCCGCCTGGGCGCCCGTGACTCCGGGCGTGTCGGGGAGGCCGAAGGTGGCGACACCGGAACCGGCGGCGGCCAGCAGCGCGTCGACGTGCCCGTGGTAGCACCCGGCGAACTTCACGATCTTCGCGCGCCCCGTGAATCCACGGGCGAGCCGGATCGCGGACATGGTCGCCTCGGTGCCCGAGGACACCAGCCGCACCTGCTCCACGGGTTCGATCCGGGCCACGATCTCCTCGGCGAGCGCGACCTCGCCCTCACCGGGCGTACCGAACGAGGTACCCCGGGCGACCGCGTCCTGGACGGCCGCGATGACCTCGGGGTGGGAGTGCCCGAGGATCATCGGCCCCCACGAACACACGAGGTCGACGTACTCTCGGCCATCGGCGTCGGTGAGGTACGGACCTGTACCGGACACCATGAACCGGGGCGTACCGCCCACGGCCCGGAAGGCACGCACGGGTGAGTTCACGCCGCCGGGCGTCACGAGGGACGCGCGGTCGAAAAGCGTCTGCGAAACTGGGGCTTCGTATGAATACGCCACTTTGGTCCTGATCTGCGATTCGAGGTTCGGGGGGTCCGGCCGGAATTCTCGGCCACCGGTGAGCAGGGAGCGCGCTCTCCCCGTATGAGGCTCGTACAACGAAAGGGCTTCAGTCTCCTCGCGTCTGCGAAACTGGGGCGTCATAGGGAAAGCTCACACATGCCATGGTGTCAGAGGCACCGACGGTCTTGCGGACAGGTGTTTCACCGCACGCTCGTGGGGGAGGTCACTGACACGATGATCGGGTTGCGCGGCGGGGGCTGTGTCTCCTAAGAAGTAGTCGGGTGGATGAGATATGCATCGCGGTGGCGGAGTGGGCGAAGGGACCGACGACCTGGGGCCCGAGCCTGCCCGTCGAGGGCGGCACCGGCGTGAGGGCGAACGCGTACGGGACACCCAGGCGGGGAGTCCCGGGAGCAGGAGCAGTGGACTGGTGGGGGTGACCTACAAGTATTTCGGTGCCCCCGACGGCGCCACTGCCGCACGTGTGCCCATTTCGATGCGCCCGGAGGAGCTGGGCGGCGACGAACTGGGCATGGGCGGCATGTTCAGCAAGATCAAGCCCGAGACGGTGGCGGCCATGGTCCTCACCGGCATACAGGGCATACCCCTGAACAAGGTCCCTCCGCTGGAACTGGTCGTGCTCCACCCCGACTACGCGGTGGTCAAGCTTCCGATGACGGTCGTCGACCCGCTGCGGGGCGTCGGCGAGGAGTCGGTCGGCGCGGCGGCCTTCATCTGGTCCACGGTCCCGGACCGCGGTGGCCCGCGCGACGCGTTCAACGTGTACCAGCTGCTCCACGAGTGGCAGGACTTCTCCCACCGGCTGCATGACGCGGGGCACCAGGCGTACTGCCTGGTATGGCCCTGACCTGGCCTTTGACGAACTGACGGGCGGCCCTCGGCAAGGGCCGGAACGCTCCTGGGGCCGGGCTGCCCGATCCGTTCAGCAGACGCGCGTCCCGCGCCGGGGGGTGCGCGGCGACCTTCGCGGTATCCGCCGGACTGCTTCTGGTGGCCGGGCCGGCTCTTCCGGAGCCCGGAGCCCCGCTGGGCAGCCGGCCGTTTGCGGACACCCCCGGGGAGCGGATCAGCAGCCGGTTATGACGCCGGGGCGCCGACCGATCTGCGCAGGGTGAGCGGGGCGGCGCAGCAGCCCTCTCCGTCACCCTCGGCCCCCCGTGGCGGGCTGCGTCGTCGAAGAGCCCCGCACCGCCGCAGACGCCGGTCTCGGGCGGGGTCGGCTCGACGCGTTCGGCTGCGTCCCGGTCGCCGGCGAGGGAGGGGACCTGCCGTCGAGTCAGCAGTTTCTTCGAGCGCGTGATTCGATGTGTGTCAACATAGACGTATGTCGAATACGAAGGCGTTGCCGCTGGTGGAGCCGGAAACCGTTCCCTGCTGCCCGCCCATGACGGAGCGCGCCCTCACCTCCGAGGAAGCCGTACGCACGGCCGCGATGTTCAAGGCACTCGGCGACCCGGTACGACTGCGGCTGTTCTCGCTGGTCGCCTCGCACGAGGGCGGCGAGGCCTGCGTCTGCGACATCTCCGACGTCGGCGTCTCCCAGCCGACCGTCTCCCACCACCTGAAGAAGCTCAAGGAGGCCGGCCTGCTCTCCTCCGAGCGGCGCGGCACCTGGGTCTACTACCGGGTCGAGCCCTCCGTGCTCGCCGCGATGGGGCAGTTGCTGCGCACCACCGCGGCCTGAGACGTCAGTGGCTGCCGGTCAGCTCACCGCTGAGTGAGTCGTGGATGCGGGCGCTCGGCTCGTTGAGCCCGGTGATCTCCACACTCTTGCCGCGCTGTTCGTACTTGGTGGTGATGGCGTCCAAGGTCGCGACCGACGAGGCGTCCCAGATGTGTGCGGCGGTCAGGTCGATGACGACCTCGTCCGGATCCCCCACGTAGTCGAACCGACCGACCAGGTCGTTGGACGACGCGAAGAAGAGCGCACCGGTGACGGAGTAGACGACCCGGCTGCCGTCCGGGTCGGTGACCGCGGTGACGTCGGCGAGGTGGGCGACCCGCTTGGCGAAGATGACCATCGCGGTGACCGAACCGACGACGACGCCGATCGCGAGGTTCTCGGTGACGACCACGCAGACCACCGTGATGACCATGACCGTGATCTCACCGGCGGGCATGCGCTTGAGGGTCCTGGGCGCGATGGAGTGCCAGTCGAACGTCGCGAAGCACACCATCACCATGACCGCGACGAGTGCCGCCATCGGGATGTCGGAGACGACCGGCCCGAAGACGATGCACAGGACCATCAGGAACGTGCCGGCGAGGAACGTGGACAGCCGGGTACGGGCGCCCGAAACCCGTACGTTGATCATGGTCTGGCCGATCATGGCGCACCCGCCCATGCCTCCGAAGAATCCGGTGACGATGTTGGCGATGCCCTGGCCGATGGACTCGCGGGTCTTGCTGGATCGGGTGTCGGTGATCTCGTCGACCAGCTTCGCCGTCATCAGCGACTCCATCAGGCCGACCAGCGCCATGGCCAGCGCGTACGGCGCGATCGTCGTCAGCGTGTCCAGGGTGAAGGGCACGTCCGGCAGGCCCGGGACGGGCAGCGACGAGGGCAGCTCACCGTTGTCACCGACCGTCGGGACCGCGATGCCGGCCGCGACGGTGATCACGGTCAGGATGATGATGGAGACCAGCGGGGCCGGGACCGCCTTGGTGATCCTCGGGAAGAACACCATCATCGCCAGCCCGGCGACGACCAGCGGATACACCGGCCACGGGACATCGGTGATCTCGGAGATCTGCCCCATGAAGACCAGGATGGCCAGCGCGTTGACGAAGCCGACCATCACGCTCCGGGGCACGAACCGCAGCAGCCGGGCGACTCCGAGCGCCCCGAGGACGACCTGGAAGACACCACCCAGGATGACGCCCGCGACCAGGTAACCGAACCCGTGCTCGCGATTGAGGGGGGCGATGACCAGCGCCACCGCTCCCGTCGCGGCGGAGATCATCGCGGGCCTGCCGCCGACGAAGGAGATGACGACAGCCATGGTGAACGAGGCGAACAGACCTACCGCGGGGTCGACACCGGCGATGATCGAGAACGAGATCGCCTCGGGAATCAGCGCCAGGCCCACGACGAGGCCTGCCAGGGCCTCCGTCCGGAAGACCTTCGGGGACAGCCAGGACGGGCGGTGACCGCGCAGCAGGCCGGCCACGGAAAGCACGGAAGAGGGCAAGGGGAGCGACACCTGTCGTACTCGGGCACGCCCGGCAGCACCATGGGACATGCGTGGACCGCGGAGCCGGGACGGCATTCCGCGGATCGTCCGCTGCGGCGGACGGAAGTCTCGGGGGCAGCAGCACGGACGGCTGCCGCCGGGGCAGTAGCGCCGATGGCCGCTGCCGGGGCGGTTTCGCGGCGAGTGGGTTCGCCGGCCCGCAACTCCCCGGGCACCGGATTCCGCCGGGGGCATCGTCGGCCCCGTCCCGTGCCTGGGAACTCAGCAACTCTACCGTTCCCGGCCGGTGCGCCCGAGGGGGTCACGGACCCGCCGGTGCGTTCCGGACGCGATCCAGAGCCCGCTGGAAGCGCCGGGTTCCCGCCTCCACGCCCCGTTCGGCGGGACGCTTCCGGGGGCGTGGTCCGCCCCCGCCCGTGACGAGGACCTCACGGCAGCCGAGCTGCGCCGCTCGCGGGGCGGGCACGCGCTCCGCCGGGGCGTGGCGCGCCGTGTCAGCTCTTCCCTCAAGGATCGGCGACGGCCGCAGGAGCTCTTCCCTCGGGGATCGGCGACGGCCGCGGGAGCAGAGGCGGGGGCGACGGCTGCGGGAGGCGAACCTCCGCCGGCAGCCGAGACCCCGAAGATCCTCACCGTCCACGCGGTCAGGGAGTCCGACGTCTGCGTCACCATGGGCTGCGGTGACACCTGTCCCGTCTTCCCCGGCAAGCGGCACCTGGACCGGAAGCTCGACGACCCGGCCGGCCAGGTCGTCGCAGCCGTCCGCACCGTCCGGGACAGTCTCAGGGTTCTGGTCGAGGGTCTGATCGAGGAGATCGGCCCGGCCGGCACGTCCCGAGGGAGCAGCAGCGGATGACGGGGCGGGGCGCCCGACCCGCCCCGCACAGGTCACGCCCTCATTCAGCCATTCATTGTCCGAAGAAGGATCTCCAGCCACCCCTCCGGCTGTGCCGATGCAAGAGGCATCGACGTCGGAGGAGGCCCGGCATGGGCGACATTCTGCTGGCCCTGTCCATCCCGGTCCTGACCTTCGCCGTCGGCATCCACGCAGCGTGCGACTCCTGGTGGCGGCGCAGACATCCGGCTCCGCCGTCCCCGTACACCCGTGACGCGGCCCGTCTCGCCGAACAGGAGCTGCTGACGCGGGCCGAGGGCATCGTCGACCGCGCGTACGCCTCCCTCGGCCACCTCTACGTCGGGCCGTGGGACATGCGGGACCGGGCCGCGGAGGAGGCCGGCGGCGTCACGGCCGGGGCGGGCGCCAGCCCGGATCACGGCCCGTGACAGCCAGTGCCTGCTCGAAGGCTCCGGCCTCGGGCGGTACCGGGAACGGCTCGCCGAACACCTTCATCTCCCGGGCCTGTGGCGCCATCCCGGCCAGACCCGGGCCCAGCTCCCGCACCACGGCCGGGTCGGGCACATAGTCCTGACCCGTCGCGCGCGCCAGGTCCCAGGCGTGCACGGTCAAGTCCCCCAGCACCATGAGCCCCACCGTTCTGGCCGGGAGCCCCATGCCCCCGGCCACACCGTCCTCAGCGCCCGGCTCGTCCCAGGCCTTCACCAGCAGCGCCGTCTCGTCCCCGAACCTGCCGCGCCAGTCGCCCGTGACGACATCCGGCGTCCGGCTGAAGTCGACCGGCTCCCGGGCCGCCAGGGCGCGGAAGTTGGCAACCACGAGGAACAGGTGGTTCAGCAGGGCCCGCACGTCGTATTCGCTGCACGGCGTGGGGGCCGTCAGGTCCTCGTCACCGATCCCCCGCACGACGGGACACGCCTGTGCGGCGGAAACGTCCAGAAGTTCACTGATCTTCTTCATGCTCCCGACAATGCCCCCGGCCGGGCACGCCCGTCTTGAAGGAACGCGACAGGCACGCCGAGGGCCCGCCATAGGATCCCGACCATGGCCGGACCCGCACGCGACACACGGGGCATCGTCGACGCCCCCGACCTGTTCACCCGCGTGCAATTCCGCCTGCGCGAACCCGCCCCGCCGCTGCGCCTCTGGCTGGAGCACTACTGGCTGATCGACTGGGACCTCACGGAGCCGTACACCTCGCATGTGGTCCCCCACCCGTCGGTCCATCTCGTCCTCCAGCGGCACGAGTCCGGCAACAGGACGGAACGGGCCGGCTTCGCCGAAGTCGTCGGCATCGTTCAGGGACTGTTCAGCCAGCGGCTGGAGGGCCGCGGACGCGTCTGCGGCGTGAAGTTCCGGCCCGGCGGGTTCCGGCCGTTCGCACCGGACCGGCCCGTGTCGGCGTGGACAGGGCAGCGGCTCCCGGCCCAGGAGGTGCTCGCGGCGCCGGCGGTCGGCACCGTCCTCGATCCCGGCACGGAGGACGCCCGGGTCGCAGCACTCGACGCGTACCTGTTGCCGCTCGTACCCCCGCCGGACCCGCAGGCCGAACGCGCGATGGCACTCGTCGAACTCGTGCGCACGGACCGCTCGCTGCTCCGCGTCGACGCGCTGGCCCGGACCGAGGGCCTGTCCGCACGCTCTCTGCAGCGGCTCTTCTCCACGTACGTGGGTGTCGGGCCCAAGTGGGTCATCCTGCGGTACCGCATCCACGAAGCGCTGCAGCGCGCCGAGACGGAACCGGACATCGACTGGGCCGCGCTCGCCGCCGATCTCGGCTACAGCGACCAGGCGCACCTGGTCAGGGACTTCACGGCGACGGTGGGCGTGCCACCGACAACCTTTGCGCCCCGCTGACCTCGGCCCGCTGTCCCGGCCCGCTGTCGGCGCCGCGCACTACAGTCCCCCCATGGAACGCACCGCGCCGGTCCCTGCCCCTCTGCGGATCGAGCCCTGGTCGGACGACGACCTCGAACTGCTCCGCCTGGCCAACGCCCCCGAGCTGATGGACCACCTCGGCGGTCCCGAGACCGAGGAGCAGCTCGAAGCCCGCCACGCCCGGTACGCGGCGCTGAGCGCCGACCGGACGGGCAGGGGCCGCATGTTCCGGATCTCCTTGGCCGCCACGGGCGAGGGGGTGGGGACGATCGGTTTCTGGGAGACGACCTGGCAGGGCGAGCAGGTGTACGAGACGGGGTGGGCGGTCCTCCACGGCTTCCAGGGGCTCGGCATCGCCACGACGGCGACGAACGCCGTTGCCGAGCAGGCACGGGCCGAGCACAAGCACCGCTTCCTGCACGCCTTCCCGTCCGTCGCCAACGCGGCGTCGAACGCGGTGTGCCGCAAGGCCGGCTTCATGCTCCTCGGCACCTGCGACCTGGAGTACCCGCCGGGCCGTCCCATGGTGGCCAACGACTGGCGGCTGGACCTGTACCCGGACCGCTGACCGCACCCACCCTGAACCCGGCGGCCCCGGCCCGCGTCCGCGCCGCGGAAACCTCTCGCTGCCGTGCCCGCACAGTGGCATCCTGGCCAGGTGAACGGACCCGAGATCGCCCTCGAAGTAGCCCCGGAACTGCGGCTCTTCGTCGCCCACGAGCGCCGGCAGGGGCGCACCGGCGTCGTCACCGACGGCTCCTCGACCCTGGGACACGTCGTGGAATCCCTCGGTATCCCGCTCACCGAGGCCGGACAGCTCCTCGTCGACGGACGCCCCGTGCCCGTCTCACACATCCCCGGTACGGGCGAGCTGGTCGAGGTGCGGGCCGTGCAACGCCCGCAGCAGGTCCCCGGCGCCCCGCTCCGCTTCCTGCTGGACGTTCATCTGGGCACGCTCGCACGCCGGTTGCGGCTCCTGGGCGTGGACGCGGCGTACCAGAGCAAGGACATCGGCGACCCGGCGCTGGCGGCCCTCTCGGCGAAGGAGCAGCGGGTGCTGCTCTCCCGCGACCGGGGGCTGCTCAGGCGGCGGGAGATCTGGGCGGGGGCGTACATCTACAGCGACCGCCCGGAGGAGCAGCTCCGCGACGTCCTGGGCCGTTTCGCGCCGGCACTCGCGCCGTGGACCCGCTGCACCGCCTGCAACGGGCGGCTCGCGGCGGCCGACAAGGACTCCGTGAGCGCCCGACTGGAACACGGCACGCAGGAGGCCTACGACGTGTTCGCGCAGTGCACGGACTGCGGGCGGGTGTACTGGCGGGGCGCCCACCACGCCCGCCTGGAGGCCGTCGTGGCCGACGCCGTGCGCGAGTTCGGCGAGCTCCGCAACGAGGCGCCGACCGCGTAGCCACCGCGTCCGGACACCACGGGCTGCCTCCTCCCGCGCATACCCGTCCGAGGCCGCCGACCCTGCCGCGTACACCCGCCTGCCCGGGCCACCGACCCTGCCACGCCCGACGACTCCTACGGCTGCTCGGCCGTCAGATAGCGCTGGACCGTCGGCGCGAGCCAGGCGACGATCTCCTGCCGGGACATCGAGACGGCGGGTCCGATGCGCAGGACGTACCGCGCGAGCGCCATGCCCAGGATCTGCGAGGCGACGAGCGCCGCCCGGCGCGGTGCATCGGCCGGGTCGGGGCAGACGCCGGCCGCCACCGGCCCGAGCTGATCGGCGAAGACGGCCCGCATCCGCTCGGCTCCCGCTTCATTGGTGACGCCCACCCTGAGCAGGCCCGTGAGCACGTCGTCCTGCTCCCAGCGGTCCAGGAAGTGCTCGACGAGGACCGCGCCGATGTGCTTTCCGGGCAGGGCTCCCAGACCGGGAATCCGCAGATCGATCTCGGACGCCGCGGCGAACAGCCCCTCCTTGGAACCGTAGTAACGCATCACCATCGACGGGTCGATGCGCGCGTCGCGGGCTATGGCGCGGATGGTGGCGCGCTCGTACCCGTCGGCGGCGAAGCGCTCGCGTGCGGCTTCGAGGATCGCTGCCTTGGTGGCGTCCGAGCGGCGCGGGGAGGAGGGGGCTTGCGCTGTCATGCCAACAATCGTAGGCCAACACGTGTTGACACGCCACATCCATGCGCTCTATGTTTGCCAACAAGCGTTGACCCACAACCGTTGGCATTGCACAGGAGGCCGTCATGACCGGCACGTCCAGCACCGCGTCCAGCACCTCGGGCACCCTCGACGTCATCGTCGTGGGCGCAGGACCCACCGGCATGCTCCTGGCGGGTGACCTCGCCGCCCGAGGCCTGTCGGTCACCCTCGTCGAGCGCCGCCCGCAGGAGACGGGCAACATGACGCGCGCCTTCGCCGTCCACGCACGCACCCTCGAGCTGCTCGGCACCCGCGGCCTCGCCGACGAACTGATCGCGACCGGCACCCTCCTCACCCGGATGCGGCTCTTCGGCAGGCTCTCGCTCGACCTGTCGCGGCTGCGGACCCGTTACCCCTGTCTCCTCATCACCCCGCAGTACGAGGTGGAACACCTGCTGGAGCGCCGCGCACGCACGGCGGGCGTGACCTTCCGGTACGGGACGGAGCTGCTGGGCCTGAGCCAGTCCGCCGACCGGGGCACGGTCACCGCCGAGATACGGGACACCGACGGGACCCGCTCCACCCTCGTAGGGAAGTACCTCGTCGGCACCGACGGAGTCCGCAGCTCAGTCCGGCACGCCCTCGGGCTGCCCTTCCCGGGCGAATCCGTGATCAGGTCCATCGTCCTGGCCGACGTCCGCCTCGCGGAGGAACCCCCGAGCCTCCTCACCGTCAACGGGGTGGGGGACGCCTTCGCCTTCATCGCCCCCTTCGGCGACGGCTGGTACCGGGTCATGGGCTGGAACCGCACCCGGCAGGCCTCCGACAACGAGCCCGTGGAGCTCGACGAACTGCGCGAGACCGCCCGCCTCGCGTTCGGCACCGACTACGGGATGCACGACGCCCGCTGGATCTCGCGCTTCCACAGCGACGAACGCCAGGTGTCCGCCTATCGCACCGGCCGGGTCTTTCTGGCCGGGGACGCCGCCCACGTCCATTCCCCGGCCGGCGGGCAGGGCATGAACACCGGACTCCAGGACGCCGCGAACCTGTCCTGGAAACTCGCCTCAGCCCTGCACGGGCACAGCGCCGACCCCGAAGCACTCCTCGACAGCTACCACACCGAACGGCACCCGGTCGGCACCGAGGTCCTCCGCGCCAGCGGTTCGATCATCCGTCTCGCCATGGCCAGGACCCCGCTGCAACGAGCCGTGCGCGCCGCGGTCACCCGCCTGCTGTCCGCCGTGCGACCGGCCTCGGACAAGGCGATCGGGATGATCACCGGCATCGGGATCTCCTACCCCGCGCCTCGGGGCAGCCATCGCCTCACGGGCACCCGCGCCCCCGACCTGAAGCTTCTCGAAGGCCGGCTCCACGACCTCCTGGGCGACGGCTCCTTCACTCTGATCACGCCCCCGGACACCCCCACCCCGGCGACCCCGGCGCCGCTCGTCCACGCGCACTGGACCGGAGACCGCACCACCACACTGCTCGTCCGCCCCGACGGATACATCGCCTGGGCCGGCGAGCACCCCGACACCGAGGCACTGCGCGAGGCCATAGCCCGATGACCGCCGGGCCGGGGCCGGAGGACGGCGCACGGCAGCGCCTCCGCCGCAGCCCCGCAGCCCCGCAGCCTCGCAGCCCGGTCCCGCACAGCGCCTTCCGGCTGCCGTGAAACGCTGCTCCCATGCTGATCGCCCGTTCCGTCGCACTCTTCGCCGTTGCCGCGCTGTTCGAGATCGGTGGCGCCTGGCTCGTATGGCAGGGCGTGCGCGAGCACCGCGGCTGGATCTGGATCGGCGCGGGCGTCATCGCGCTCGGCGCCTACGGTTTCGTGGCGACGCTCCAGCCGGACGGGGAGTTCGGGCGCATCCTCGCCGCGTACGGCGGGGTGTTCGTCGCCGGTTCGATCGCCTGGGGCATGGTCGCCGACGGCTACCGCCCCGACCGCTGGGACGTGATCGGCGCACTGGTCTGCCTGGCCGGCATGGCGTTGATCATGTACGCACCCCGCAACCACTGAATCCGCGCTCCGGCCGACTGCCTATCCTTGGCCGTACCGATCAACTGTCCGAGGAGTTCGCCATGGCCGCCACCCCCATCGCCGTCATCACCGGCGCGAGCAGCGGCATCGGCGCCGCGACCGCCCGACAGCTGGCCGCTGCCGGATACCGCGTCGTGCTCACCGCCCGCCGCAAGGACCGCATCGAGGCGCTCGCCGCCGAGCTGACCGAGGCGGGCCACCAGGCAACGGCCTACGCCCTGGACGTCACCGACCGTGTCGCGGTCGACGAGTTCGCCACCGCGTTCCGCTCCCTCGCCGTCCTCGTCAACAACGCGGGCGGAGCCCTCGGCGCCGACCCCGTCGCGACCGGCGACCCCGCCGACTGGCGCCAGATGTACGAGACGAACGTCATCGGCACGCTGAACGTCACCCAGGCCCTGCTCCCCGCCCTCACCGAGAGCGGCGACGGCACGGTCGTGATCCTCTCCTCCACGGCCGCGTTCTCCTCGTACGAGGGCGGCGGCGGCTATGTCGCGGCCAAGCACGGCGAGCACGTCCTGGCCGAGACCCTTCGCCTGGAGATCGTCGGTACCCCGGTCCGCGTCATCGAGGTCGCGCCCGGCATGGTCAAGACCGAGGAGTTCGCCACCACCCGCTTCCGCGGCGACACCGAGAAGGCGGCCAAGGTCTACGCGGGCGTCGACGCCCCGCTCACGGCCGACGACGTGGCCGACACGATCACCTGGGCCATCACCCGCCCCAGCCACGTCAACATCGACCTCCTGGTGGTACGCCCCCGCGCCCAGGCCTCCAACTCCAAGGTCCACCGCACACTCTGAGGACAGCGAGCGGCAGCGGCGGGTCCCGGGGCGAACAGCATGCGCGCACAGCTGAGCCCCCGGACCGCCGCTGTGCGGCCCGGGGGCTCCGTCTGCGTTCAGGGATCCGGGCTCAGCCCTTCACGCACACGACCTGCTTCAGCTTCGCGACGACCTCGACGAGGTCGCGCTGCTGCTCGATGACCTGCTCGATCGGCTTGTACGCGGCCGGGATCTCGTCCACGACGCCGGAGTCCTTCCGGCACTCCACGCCCCGCGTCTGGTCCTCCAGGTCCTTCGTCGAGAAGCGACGCTTCGCGGCGTTCCTGCTCATCCGCCGCCCCGCGCCGTGCGAGGCGGAGTTGAACGACTTCGCGTTCCCCAGCCCCTTCACGATGTACGAACCGGTGCCCATGGACCCCGGGATGATCCCGAAGTCACCGGAGCCGGCACGGATCGCGCCCTTCCGCGTGACCAGCAGGTCCATGCCTTCGTACCGCTCCTCCGCCACGTAGTTGTGGTGACAGGAAATGACCGGTTCGAAGGCGACCTTCGCCTTCTTGAATTCCTTCCGGACAACGTCCTGGAAGAGCCCCATCATGATCGCGCGGTTGAACTTCGCGTACTCCTGCGCCCAGAACAGGTCGTTGCGGTACGCCGCCATCTGCGGGGTGTCCGCGATGAAGACGGCCAGGTCACGGTCGATGATGCCCTGGTTGTGCGGAAGCTTCTGAGCCTGCCCGATGTGGAAGTCGGCAAGCTCCTTGCCGATGTTCCGGGATCCGGAGTGCAGCATCAGCCATACCGATCCCTCCTCATCAAGACAGAACTCGATGAAGTGGTTTCCGCTTCCGAGCGTTCCCATCTGCTTTGTGGCACGATCCTGCCGGAATTTGACCGCATCGGCGATCCCGTCGAACCGCGACCAGAAGTCGTCCCAGCCCGCTGTCGGGAATCCGTGCAGCTTTCCCGGGTCCACGATGCTGTCGTGCATTCCGCGGCCCACCGGGATCGCCTGCTCGATCTTCGACCGGAGCCGCGACAGGTCCCCCGGCAGGTCGTTGGCCGTGAGCGAGGTCTTCACCGCGGACATTCCGCAGCCGATGTCCACGCCCACCGCGGCCGGGCAGACCGCTCCGTGCATCGCGATCACCGAGCCGACGGTCGCACCCTTGCCGAAGTGGACGTCCGGCATGACGGCCAGACCCTTGATCCACGGCAGCGTGGCCACGTTCCGCAGCTGCTGCATCGCGACGTCCTCGACCGAAGCCGGATCGGCCCACATGCGGATGGGAACCTGCGCACCCGGCACCTCTACATACGACATGACCCCTCAATTCCCCCGAAAAGACTCAAAGCGCAAAACCGGTGCCGAGGTCGGCAAACAGGTCGGCCGACCGGCATTCACAGCGGCGCGTGCGATACACATTGTGTCCATCGGCCGCCATCGAGCGGCAACCTGTTTTCCGTACCGAAGGGAGCCTGGGACCGTGCGACACATGGCGTACGTACCCGGCGTCGCGCTTCTCGCAGCGCTCGTCGCCGGCTGCAGCGCCGGCTCCGGCGCCGACGACCCCGCCGCCGACAGCAAGCCCGGCAGCCCGACGGTCTCGGCCGCGCCCCCGGGCAAGTACCGGACGCTGCCCGGATCCTGCAGCGCGGTGCCGCGTTCCACCCTCAAGGACCTGCTGCCGGGCGCCGCCGAGCTGCCCCAGGAGCAGCAGGACAAGGTGTACGAGGGCACGGCCTCCGTCACCTTCGACACGGACCGCAAGGTCGGGTGCCGCTGGAAGTCGGAGGCCCCGGACGCGTCCCGGAATCTGTCCATCGACCTCGAGCGCGTGGTGTCGTACGACCCGGCGGTGAGCGACGACGACCGGGCCCAGGACGTGTACGCGAAGAAGGAGAGCGCCGCCGGACTGTCGGGCGGGCCGAGCAGCTCCGTGTCCGGGACGCCCACGGGGTCGCCCAGCGGGAAGCCCAGCGGCTCCCCCTCCGGCACTCCGAGCGGCTCCCCCTCCGGTACTCCCGGCGGGTCGGCCTCCGGCACGCCCGCGACGCCCTCCGCACCCGAAACCGGCTCCGACGAGGACCTGCGGCCGCGTCTGCTCGACGGCCTCGGCGACGCCGCATTTCTGGACGATGCGCTCACCAGGGCAGGTTCCACCGCACAGCACCGCACCGTGAGCGTGGTATTCCGCACATCGAACGTCATAGTGACCATCGAGTACACCGAGCAGTCCGCCCTCGTCACCGAGGTTCCCGACAGCAAGGAACTCCAGGAGAAGGCCCAGGCCCTGGCCCGGAAGCTGGCCGAGACGATCAGCGAGTAGCCCGGGTCCGGCGGCCCCGCCGGGGCCGTACGGTGCCCTCCCGGGACGTGTGACGGAGGCGGCATCCGGCCGCCGTCCGTCGTACCGTGGCCCTTCGGTACGACGGTCGGCCAGGCCGACGTACCCGCCCGCCCGACCATCCGCACGACCGAGACCGCCGTGCCGTCCGAGTGAAGGAACCATGCACCGATCCGCCCCGCGACTGTCCCGCATACTCGTCTGCGCCGCTGTTCCGGTGATGCTCGTCGTCGCCGGCTGCTCGTCGGACCCCGACGACACGAAGGGCTCGGGCTCCTCCACCTCCCCGGGTGCGAAGAAGTCGCAGCCGAGCGTCGAGCCTGCCAAGTTCGCCGCGCTGCCCGACGCCTGTACGTCGATCGGCAAGAAGACGATCGAGAACCTGGTTCCGAAGACGAAGAACAAGGGCGGCACGCCGGGCCGGTCCAGCGACAGCGCCAGCCGTGGCAGCTGCTCCTGGAACGGCCTGGACGACAACGGCGTCAAGGGTTCGCAGTACCGCTGGCTCGACGTCGGCTTCACCCGCTTCGAGTCGGACGACGCCCTCGGCAGCGGTGCCAAGCGGGCGACGGACGACTACACGAAGCAGATCGCCAAGGCGCAGGCGACCGAGGGCGCCCAGAAGGTCTCGGCCGCGCCCGCCGCCGGTATCGGTGAGCAGGCGACCGCCGTGACCTATGGCCTCACCAAGACGAGTGAGGACTTCAAGTACGCGACGATCGTGGCCCGTACGGGCAACGTCGTCGTCACCCTCACCTACAACGGTGCGGGGTACGCGGGTGCCAAGGCACCCGCCGCCGCCGACATCCTGAAGGACGCCCAGACGGCGGCCAAGGAGGCGGTCGCCGCGGTCGCCGCGGACGAGGACGAGGCTGCCGCGACGGTGAAGCCCTCGGCCAAGCCGTCCGGCAAGGCCTCGGGGTCGGCCGACACCAGCTCGTAACCCAAGCCCGGCAGGGACACGAACGCACCTGCCCAGAGGCGTACTTGCCCAGCCCGGCCCTCCCCCGAGGGCCGGGCTTCGCACCCTCCCCGCGCAACATCACTCGCACGCATGTGCCAGGCTGTGCCCGCGCCGGATACCGAGGCAGGGCCGGTCCATCAAAGTCGGGAGGGGAACGCGGGTGGCCGCAATGCAGCTGACACGCACGCACCGCGTACTCATCGGGGTTGTCGTCGCCGGTGCTGTACTCATTGCCGCGATCGGGTTCGCAGGCTCCTACGCAGCGGTGCGCGAGCTCGCGGAGGAGAAGGGCTTCGGCCAGTTCTCGATCGTCTTCCCGATCGGCATCGACGCGGGCATCTGCGTCCTGCTGGCACTGGACCTGCTGCTGACCTGGATGCGCATCCCGTTCCCGCTGCTGCGCCAGACCGCGTGGCTGCTGACGGCGGCGACCATCGCGTTCAACGGCGCCGCCGCGTGGCCCGACCCGCTGGGCACCGGGATGCACGCGGTGATCCCGATCCTGTTCGTCGTCTCCGTCGAGGCCGCCCGGCACGCCGTGGGCCGGATCGCGGACATCACGGCCGACAAGCACATGGAGGGCGTGCGGCTCACCCGTTGGCTGCTCTCCCCCGTACCCACGTTCAAACTGTGGCGCCGGATGAAGCTGTGGGAGCTGCGCAGTTACGAGCAGGTCATCAAGCTGGAGCAGGACCGGCTGATCTACCAGGCCCGCCTTCAGGCCCGCTTCGGCCGCAACTGGCGCCGCAAGGCGCCCATCGAGTCGATGATGCCGCTGCGTCTGGCGAAGTACGGTGTTCCGCTCGCCGAGACGGCTGCGGCCGGTCTCGCAGCCGCGGGCATCGAGCCCGCCCTGCTGCCACCGGCCCCGGCAGCCGTCGAGGCGGGGCAGCAGCCCCAGCTCGCCTACGCCCCGCAAGGGCCGGAGCAGCAGCCCGCCGCGCCCCGGCAGCAGCATCCGCAGCAGGGCCGGGAGCCGGCCCCGGAGCACCAGCCCGATGAGCAGGGCGAGTGGCAGGAAGGCCCCGGCTCGCACGACAGCCCTTGGTTCGCGGCGCCGCAGGAGGCGTACGAGGGCACGTACAACCCCACGTACGTCGAGGGTCTGGAGCCCTCCCCGGTCATGATCCCCTCGGGCCCCGGTGGCCGGACCCGACCGCTCGGCAACGTGGGGACGATCGGTGCGTTCCCGCACCCCCGCAGCGCGGAACCGCAGCCCGGTGAGGAGCAGCCCGCCCCCCACCAGGAGCAGCAGGCAGCCCGCCCCGAGGCCCCGGTGGCCCGGCGCGCGTCGCAGGAGCCCCTCGGTGAGACTGCGGAGGCCGACCCGGCCGAATGGGCCGAGGCCGAGATCGAGTTCAGTGAGATCGCGTACGACGTGTTCACCGCGTACACGCATCAGCACCAGGACTACCCGAGCGCCGAGGTGCTCGACATCCACCTCTCGGACGGCCACAACGTGCGTCATCCGCGCAGCGCGGCCCTGCTCCGCCGGCTGCTGCCCGGCTTCAAGCAGCGCTTCGACAACGAGATGACCGCGGACCACATCGCGTAGAACGCGGCAGCGCAGGACGAGACGGGCGGGCCGCTCAGCGGCCCGCCCGTCCGTACGTCCGCGGTGCTACGCGCCGAGCAGCGTCCGCACCCGGTCCGCCCCGACCGCAAGAAGCAGCGTGGGCAGCCGCGGCCCGGTGTCACGGCCGACGAGCAGCCGGTACAGCAGCGCGAAGAAGGAGCGCTGGGCCACCTTCAGTTCGGGCGTCGGCTTGGCATCCGGCGCCACTCCCTCCAGCACCTTCGGGACTCCGTAGACGAGTGTCGTCAGCCCGTCCAGCGACCAGTGCGAGTCGAGCCCTTCGAGCAGCAGCCGCAGCGACTCGCGGCCCTGTTCGTCCAGGGAGCCCAGCAGCTCCTTGTCCGGATCGTCCCGGACGATGGTGCGGGCCTCGGCCGGCACCTGGGTGGTGATCCAGTTCTCGGCCCGGTCGAGCCGCGGCCGCGCCTCGTCGAGCGAGGTCAGCGGGTTCTCGGGGTCGAGCTCGCTGAGGATGCGCAGCGTCTGGTCCTGCGCACCGGCGGTGATGTCGGCGACCGAGGCGAGCGTGCGGTACGGCAGTGGGCGGGGGGTGCTGGGCAGGTCCCCGGCGGCCGTACCGATGGCCCGCGCGTAGGCGGCGGCGTCGGCCGGCAGTACCGTGCCGTCGGCCACCTTGCGGGCCAGCGAGTCCCACTCGTCGTAGAGCCGCTGGATCTCCTGGTCGAAGGCGATCTTGAAGGACTGGTTGGGCTTGCGGCGGGCGTACAGCCAGCGAAGGAGCGGTGCCTCCATGATCTTCAGCGCGTCGGCCGGGGTCGGCACGCCGCCCTTGCTGGAGGACATCTTCGCCATGCCGGAGATGCCGACGAACGCGTACATCGGTCCGATCGGCTGGACGCCGTCGAAGATCTCGCGCACGATCTGGCCGCCGACGACGAAGGAGGAGCCCGGCGAGGAGTGGTCCACGCCGCTGGGCTCGAAGATCACACCCTCGTAGGCCCAGCGCATGGGCCAGTCGACCTTCCAGACCAGCTTGCCGCGGTTGAACTCGTTCAGCCGGACCGTTTCGGCGAAGCCGCAGGCCGAGCAGGTGTAGTTCAGCTCGGTCGAGTCGTCGTCGTACGAGGTGACGACGGTGAGGTCCTTCTCGCAGTTGCCGCAGTAGGGCTTGTACGGGAAGTAGCCGGCGGTGTTGCCGCTGCCGTCGTCCTCGTCCGCCGCGCCGGAGCCCTCGGCGGCCTCCAGCTCGGCCTCGTCGACCTTCTTCTGCTGGGGCTTCTTGCCGCCCGCGGCACCGTCCTTCTTGGTCCGGTAGCGGTCCAGGACGGCGTCGATGTCGGCGCGGTGCTTCATCGCGTGCAGGATCTGCTCGCGGTACGTGCCGGCCTGGTACTGCTCGGTCTGGCTGATGCCGTCGTACTCGACGCCGAGCTCGTCCAGCGCCTGGGTCATGGCGGCCTTGAAGTGCTCGGCCCAGTTCGGGTAGGCGGACCCGGCGGGGGCGGGCACCGAGGTCAGCGGCTTGCCGATGTGCTCGGCCCAGGACGCGTCGACGCCCGCGACCCCGTTCGGGACCTTGCGGTAGCGGTCGTAGTCGTCCCAGGAGATCAGGTGCCGCACGGTGTGGCCGCGGCGGCGGATCTCGTCGGCGACGAGGTGCGGGGTCATGACCTCGCGGAGGTTGCCCAGGTGGATCGGGCCGGACGGGGAGAGGCCGGACGCGACGACGACCGGTTTGCCAGGCGCACGTCGCTCCGATTCGGCGATGACATCGTCCGCGAAGCGGGAGACCCAGTCGGTCTCGGTGCTGCTCTGACTCGAAGCCACGGTCGGCACGTCCTTCTCTCGTGTAGGACTCGTAGGGGCAACCCCTCGCAGGGGCACCCCCATTCTCCCAGCTACCGCCCACAGCGCGAAAACGGCTTTACGCCCCGTGGGATACTTGGGTGATCTCTTGTCCTCTACGGAAACGGCAGCCGGCTCATGGCTTCGGTCACTTCCCTCGCTTCCACGCTCCAGCAGCAGCTGGCGGACGCCCTGACGGCAGCTCTGCCGGAGGCCGGCACCGCGGACCCGCTGCTGCGCCGAAGCGATCGGGCCGACTTCCAGGCCAACGGGATCCTGGCCCTCGCCAAGAAACTCAAGGGCAACCCGCGCGAGCTGGCCTCCCAGGTCACGGCGGCCCTCCCGACGGGTGATCTGATCAAGGACGTCGAGGTGTCCGGCCCCGGCTTCCTGAACGTCACGCTCACCGACGGGGCGATCATCCGGACGCTCGCCGCGCGCGCCGCCGACGGCGACCGGCTCGGTGTCCCGCTGAAGGCCGCCGCCGGCACGACCGTGATCGACTACGCCCAGCCGAACGTGGCCAAGGAGATGCACGTCGGTCACCTGCGGTCGGCGGTCATCGGTGACGCGATGGTCCAGATCCTCGAGTTCACCGGCGAGAACGTCGTCCGGCGCCACCACATCGGCGACTGGGGCACCCAGTTCGGCATGCTCATCCAGTACCTCTTCGAGCACCCGGACGAGCTGAAGCACGAGGGCGGCCAGGCGGACGGCGAGGCGGCCATGTCGTCGCTGAACCGGGTCTACAAGGCGTCGCGGGTCCTGTTCGACTCCGACGAGGAGTTCAAGGCCCGTTCGCGTGACCGGGTGGTGGCCCTCCAGGCCGGTGACCCGGAGACGCTGGCGCACTGGCAGCGGTTCGTCGACGAGTCGAAGATCTACTTCTACTCCGTCTTCAACAAGCTCGACATGGAGATCCGCGACCCCGACATCGTCGGTGAGTCCGGCTACAACGACATGCTCGAGGAGACCTGCCGGATCCTGGAGGAGACGGGCGTCGCCGTCCGCTCCGAGGGTGCGCTGTGTGTGTTCTTCGATGACGTGAAGGGTCCGGACGGCAATCCCGTCCCGCTGATCGTCAAGAAGACGAACGGCGGTTACGGCTATGCGGCGACCGACCTCTCCGCGATCCGCGACCGGGTGCAGAACCTCAAGGCGGACACCCTGGTCTACGTGGTCGACGCCCGTCAGTCCCTGCACTTCAAGATGGTCTTCGAGACGGCCCGCCGGGCGGGCTGGCTGAACGAGGACGTCCATGCGCACCAGTTGGCGTTCGGTACGGTCCTGGGCAAGGACGGCAAGCCGTTCAAGACCCGTGAGGGCACGACGGTGCGGCTGGAGGACCTGCTGGACGAGGCCGTCGAGCGGGCCACCGCAGTGGTGCGCGAGAAGGCCGTGAAGGTGGGCCTGTCCGAGGACGAGATCGTCGAGAACGGCCGGTACGTCGGTGTCGGCGCCGTGAAGTACGCGGACCTGTCGACGTCGGCGGTGCGGGACTACAAGTTCGACCTGGACCAGATGGTGTCGCTGAACGGCGACACGTCGGTGTACCTCCAGTACGCGTACGCCCGGAGCCGCTCGATCCTGCGCAAGGCCGGGGAAGCGAAGCCCGTGGCGCACCCGGAGCTGGAGCTGGCTCCGGCCGAGCGTGCGCTGGGCCTGCACCTGGACCAGTTCGGCGAGGTCCTGGCCGAGGTGGCGTCGGAGTGCGAGCCGCACAAGCTGGCCGCGTACCTGTACCAGCTCGCCTCGCACCTCACCACGTTCTACGACCAGTGCCACGTGCTGAGCGAGGAGAATCCGGCGGAGGTCGTCGAGAACCGGCTGTTCCTCGTCGAGCTGACGGCCCGGACCCTGCACCAGGGCATGCGGCTGCTCGGCATCCGGACGCCCGAGCGCCTCTGACCGTACGACTGCCGAGGGCTGTCCGGGGCTCGCGCCCCGGACAGCCCTCCGTCATGTCCCGGCAGCCCCCTCGCACGGGCCTCGGAGCCCGCTCTCCGTATGGCCGGGCGCCGTTCGGCCCGACGCGTGAGCTGCAACACATTCGACGCGAACCCGCTCTTCCCCCGGCATTGCGTGGTTGATTCGCAGAAGCCGTGACTGGCGGAATTGAGTACGGGGGAAAACATGAACAGGGCTCACATTAGAACGGCTGCCGCACCATCCGAAATAGTGTTACCGACGGGCGCACCCCGGATTCGGCGCGGGGCCACGTAACGCCCCCGGACGGGAACACGGGGAAGCCACGGGACTGCCGTGCCGGAGTCATTTGCCGCCCTCCGCGCGCAATACGCCGCGATTCCACTTGCCGGAAACCCACTCGGCTTTTAACGGCGCACTTGCTCGCCCAACATGGCATTCCGGCCGAGGAGTTGGTACTTACTCCGGAGTAGTGCGCGCCGTACTGGGCGGTAGATCGCACGGTCGCCGTATCGTGGGATCACAGGACCGACTCAGGAATGCAGCAGAACACGGTGGGACGGCACCCGCATTCCTGTCCGTTGCGCCGATCCCGGCGGGACTCCCGGGATCACGCGCCCGGCGGAACAACGGGTGCGGGGGTGATGAGCGGCAGGCCGGGCGGGCCTGCCGGGCGACAGGATCGATTGCTTCCACCGTTCGGGAAGCAAGGGGGATACGTGGAGAAGCGGCTGACCTTCAAGGTGTTAGGGCCCCTGGAAGTGACCTCCGGGGCCGCGCAGGTCCCGGTGGGAGGGCCACGGCACCGGACCATTCTCGTCGTGCTTCTGCTCAGCCCGGGCAGGATCGTGCCGGTCGACACCCTGATCGAGGCCGTGTGGGGCAACCACCCGCCGGCCACCGCCCGTACCCAGGTGTCCATCTGTATCGCCGCGCTGCGCAAGACGTTCAAGGCCGCCGGTTTCCCCGGCGAGGTGATCGTCACCGCCCACCCCGGCTATCTCCTCCAGGTCGGCATGCACCAGCTCGATTCGGAGGAGTTCTCCGCACTGGTCTCGGCGGCCGAGCTCGCGGTCAGGAACAACAAGCTCGCCGAGGCCGCCCGTTGCTATGCGGACGCGCTGAAACTGTGGCGCGGCCGGCCGCTGGCGGGCGTGACGGGCCGGCTGGTGGAGGACGAGGCCCAGCGGCTCGAGGAACTGCGGCTCGACACCTACGAGAACGCCACGGCCGTGCACCTGCAGCTCGGCGACCACCAGAAGATCCTTCCCGATCTGGCGGCGATGGTCCGCGAGCATCCGCTGCGCGAGCGGGCGCGGCATCAGCTGATCACCGCCCAGTACCACTCGGGCCGGCGGGCCGAGGCCCTGGAGACCTTCCGGGACGGACGCCGCTGGCTCATCGACGAACTCGGCCTGGAACCGGGCCCGGCCCTGTCCGAACTGCACAACGCGATCCTGCAGGACGAACCCTCGCTGACCGCGAGCGGCCCCGAAGGCGTGGGCGGCGAACCGCTGTTGCTGTCGAAGCCCGTCGGCGACCCGCTGGAACTGCCTCCCGACGTATCGGGGCTGGCGGGCCGCAAGGAGGAGCTGGCCCAGCTCGACGAACTCCTCGAACTGGGCGCGGTGGCCCACGGCCCGGCCACGGGCCTGATCACCGGTGTCGGCGGGGTCGGCAAGACATGCCTGGCGGTCCGCTGGGCGCACAGCGTCTCCGACCGTTTCCCCGACGGCCAGCTCTTCGCCGACCTCCGCGGCTACGACGAGCATCTGGAACCCACCACAGCGGGTGAGATCCTCGGCCGGTTCCTGCGCTCGCTCTCGGTGCCCATAGGGCAGATCCCGGCCGAACCCGAGGAGCGCGCCGCCCTCTACCGCAGCCTGCTCGCCGACCGCCGGGTCCTGGTGGTGCTGGACAACGTGCGGACCTACGCCCAGGTGGGGCCGCTGCTGCCGAGCAGCGGAGGCTGCTGCGTCCTGGTCACCAGCCGGGAGCAGCTGTCCGAGATGGTCGCCTGGCCGCCGCAGGCCTGGGTGCGGCTCGGCCGGCTGTCACCGTACGAGGCGGTCGAGCTCCTCGGGAAGATCGTCGGCGAGGAGCGCATCGCGGCCGATCCGCCGTCCGCCGCCCGGCTCGTGGAGCTGTGCGACCTGTTGCCCCTGGCCCTGCGGATCGCCGGGGCGCGGCTCGCCTCCAAACCGCACTGGACGGTGTCGCGCCTGGTGCGCCGGCTGAGTGACGAGCGGCTGCGGCTGGACGAGCTCAGCTCGGGGGAGTCGCAGGTGCGCGCCAGTTTCGCCCTGACGTACCGCGGTCTCTCCGCGCCGACGGCGCTGCTGTACCGGAGCCTGGGACTGCTCGACGTACCGGATTTCGGCGCCTGGGTCGCCGCCGCGCTCCTGGACACGGACCTGCTGACCGGGGAACGGCTCATCGAGCAGCTGGTCGACGCCCAGTTCCTGGACGTGGTGGGCCTGGACGCGACCGGGCACCCCCGCTACCGGTTCCAGAACCTGCTGCGGCTGTTCGCCCGTGAACGTGCCGAGGCGGAGGAGACCCCCGAGGAGCGGCAGGCCGCACGGCAACGCGCCTTCCGTGCCTATCTCTCGCTCGCCGAACAGGCTCACCGGCGCGCCTACGGGGGCGACTTCAGCATCATCCACAGTTCGGTGCCCCGCCATCAGCTGCCCGACGAGCTCGGCGCCGGGCTGCTCACCTCGCCGCTCGACTGGCTGGAGACCGAGCGGCTCTCCCTGGTCGCGGTGGTCGACCAGGCCGCCGCGCTCGGCATGGACGAGCTCGCCTGGGATCTCACGATGTCCATCGTGGTGCTCTTCGAGACGCGCAACTACCTCGACGACTGGCGCGAGTGCAGCGAGCGGGCGCTCGCCGCGACGAGGGCGGCCGGCAACGCCCGTGGCCAGGCAGCGATGCTGCACAATCTCGGCGCTCTGGAGATGCGGCAGCGCAACTTCGGTGAGGCGTACACGTCCTTCACCGAGGCTCTCGCGCTCCATGACCGGGCGGGCGAGGAGCACGGCCACGCCCTCGTACTGCGCAACATGGCCATGATCGACGAGATGCGCGGGGATCTGGAGACCGCCATGGACCGCAGTGCGCAGGCCCTGGCGACGTTCCGGGCGGTCGGCGACCTCTCCTCGGAGGCCCACGTACTGAACAACATGGCGCAGATCGAGCTGGACCGTGGCCGTACGGATTCGGCGCAGCGGCTGAGCCTCGAGTCCCTGCGGGTCTCCACGGCGATCGGTGAGGGCGGGGCCCGCAGTCTGGCGCTCGGTACCCACCGGCTGGCCCGGGTGTACCTCGCGCAGAACGAGTACGGCCTGGCCGAGGAAGCGTTCCTGCGGATGATCCGGATCGTCCGGGCCAAGGCCGACATGTTCGGTCTGGCCCATGGGCTCCTCGGGCTGGGCGAGGCCAGGCTGGGTGCGCGGAGCTGGGCGCAGGCCAGGGGAACTCTGCTGCATGCCCTGGAAATCGTCGGACTGGTCGACAGCGCTCTGGTTGAGGGGAAAATCAAACTGGCTCTCGGTGAGGCGTGCTGGGAATGCGGTGAGCACTCCGCCGCCCGGCAGTATTTCGCCGACGCCCGGGACGACTTCATCCGGATCGGTGTCGAGACGTGGGTGGAGCGGGCGCATCTGGCACTCGCCGGAACGCTTCCCCGGGAAGAGACGCCGGAAATCCCCTGACGGGTCCTCGATCCGCTACTGGGCCCCTCACTCGACCCCACCTCCCGATCCACCGCCGGAATCCCGGAATCCCTTTCCTGTGATATCTGCCGTCCGGAAAACCGAAAACAGAGCGATAATGAGCCGAAACCCTCGCGGCATACCGTTCATCGCATAGCAGGTTGACGACATGGGGGAAGTAATGCAGAACGTCCGTAACACCATCGCCACCGTCGCGGTCACCACCGTTCTCGCGGGGCTGTGCGCATTCGTGGGCGCCGGATCCGCCGCAGCCGCGCAGTCCGCCGGCAACGGGCCCGCCGTGCCGGCCGCCGGTGTCCCCGCCCAGGCGGCCGACGGCACGAATGACGAGAGCTGGCACTGAGCATCCGCGGGCCGGAGCGGTACGCCCGGCCCGCGCAGATCGACAGCGGGCGCCGGAACACCGGCGCCCGCTCCGTGTGTCCGCTCCCGGAGACCACTCCCGCCGCCCTTCCCGCGACCGCTTTCCGGTGGCACGGGCGGCGAAAAATATATCCGCGATATACGGGGACGGTACGGTCCGCGCCACGCAGTCAGCAGTCGAAATGACAGAGAGTGCCCATGGCGCCCCCTTACAACATGTTCGAGAACAGCGGCGGCCGCGGGGCTGAGGACAGCTCCGCGGCCGTGTTCCGCGCGCTCCGCGCCGGCGGAGACACGCATGTCTGGTGGTGGCGCCAGCCGTTGCGCACCGACCCCGCCGATCTCGCCCTGCTCAACACCGAGGAGTTCCGGCAGGCCCTGTGCCTTCACTCGGAGCGGGATGCCGCGGCGTACGTCCACACGAGGGCAACGGCCCGCCGGGCCATCGGCGAGCTCCTCGACGTCGCACCCGAGGACGTCGACATCGAGAAGCCGCTGTGTCCCGTCTGTGGGGACCCCGGGCACGGGCCCACGCGTCTGAGCCGCCCCGACGTGCCCTTGGCCATCAGCCTGGCCCGTACCGGCGGTCACACCGTCCTCGCGGTGGGGACCGGAACGACGATCGGCGTGGCCGCGGAGCGCCTGCGGCCCGTGCGCCAGGACGTGCTGACCGAGTCGTGGCTCACCGCGGACGAGGCGCTCCATCTGCTGGGGCTACCGCGGGGCGCTGTCCGGGACGAGGTCTTCTACCGATGTTGGACCCGGAAGGAGGCCGTCCTCAGAGCGTTGGGGCACGTACCGGACGGCATCCGGCCGGACCAGATCGAGTCCTACCCGGCCACGACGGACACCGTGTTGATGCACTGTCCCGGCACCCCCGACGAGCAGCACCCCGACGGTCGGACCGTCTGGGTCGTCCGGGATCTCGCGCTCTCCGGACGCGCGGCCGCGGCGGTCGCCCAGCCTGCCGAGACCGAGCCGGCCTGCGGCCCGGTACGGACGCACCTGCCCGGCGGCAGGGCGCGCCCCCTTCCCGGCACGCCGTGACACCGCGTGCGCCGGGACCCGTGCGCACGCACCGCGGCACGCACACGCACTGCGGCACGCGCACGCACCGCGGCACGCACACGCACGCACGCGCGTACCGCGGTACCGCACGCTCAGCGGGCGGCGGTGGCTTCGGGCTGTCCGCGGTGTGCCGTCTCCTTCAGCAACCCGGCGAGGAGCAGCACCAGTTCGTGGAAACGGTAGAGCGGCCGGCCCTGGCGGTCGACGCCGCAGATGTCGAGCAGCGCACCGTCCACCAGCTGTTCCAGGCGTTGCTCCGCAGCCGACTCCCGGGTCCCCAGATACGTGGCCGCCCGCTGGGCGGGGAACGATTCCACGCCGATGTCCGCCAGCTGGGTCAACGTGGTCCGTGCCTGGTCCGCTCCGGGCAGCTGCCGCAGCGCCGGCATCAGCGCGCCGACCACGTCGATGCCGCCGAAGGACAGCTCCCGGAGCCTGGTCCCCGGATCCGCCAGCCGGTCGGCGAGCCGTGCGACGGGCCAGTAGGGGCGCGCCGCGAGCCTGCAGCCGGTGATGCGCAGGGCGAGCGGCAGCCCCGCACAGTAGGCGAGCACATCGTCCGTCGCGTCGGGTTCGGCGAGGAGTCGCGCGCGGCCTGCGGACGCGGCCAGCAGGTCGAATGCGGCGCCGTCGCCGAACGGGGCGAGCGCGGTCGTTCTCGCGCCGGTCACCTGGGTGAGCCGGGCGCGGCTCGTGATCAGGACGACGGCGTCCGGTGACCCGGACAGCAGAGGGTCCAGCCCGCGGCTGCCGACCGCACCGTCGAGGACGACCAGGAGGCGTCTGCCCGCCGTGCGCGCCCGGTAGAGGCGCACCAGCTCGTCCAGTTCCGTGCGTCCGTCCGCGCCGCTGCCCGTACCGCCTGTGCCGACGTGTTCGCCCAGCCCCCGCAGGAGCGTCGTGAGGACCTCGGCGGGCGGTCTCGCCCGGCCGTCGGGCCGGGCGAGCTCGGCGAAGAGGAAGCCGCCGGGATAGTGCGCCGCGCTCGTGTGGGCGGCGTGCAGGGCCAGCGCGGTCTTGCCCACGCCCGCCATGCCGGTGACCAGCAGGTGGCGCGGTCCCCTCCCGGCTGCGGAGTCCGCCAGCTGGGTGCGCAGGGCCGCGAGTTCGGCCTGGCGCCCGATGAACTCCTCGGTGTCCGGGGGGAGCATCGCCGGGGCGTCCTCGTCCTCGTAGCCGGAGTGCTCGGGTTGCTGGATCCTGCTCCCGGGCCCGGGCCCCCGGCTGCCGGCGAGCACGGCCTCGTACGTCGATCCGAGGGCCTCGCCGGGGTCGATGCCCAGTTGGTCGGCGAGGAGGCTGCGGCCCTCGTAATAGCTCTGCAGCGCGTCGCTCTGGCGCCCGCCGCGGTAGTACGCCGTCATCAACTGTGCACGGAGCTTCTCCCGGAGCGGGAACTGTGCGACGAGTCCGGTGAGTTCGGCGGTCAGTTGCTCGTGCCTGCCGAGTGCGAGGTCTGCCTCGATCCGGCTTTCGAGCGCGTGCATCCGCGCCTCCTCGAGCTGAGGAAGCTCGGCGTCGGCGAGGTGTTCGGTGACGTTGGAGAGCGCGCTTCCCCGCCAGTGCCCCAGCGCCTCCGTGAGCAGCGCCCCGGCCTCCCCGAAGCGCTTGCGGCGCAGCGCGGCGCGCCCCAGCTTCTCCAGCCGCTCGAACTCCAGGAGGTCGACCCTGCAGTGCGGCGCCGCGAGCAGGTAGCCGGGCTGGCGGCGCTCGATCCTGACCTCGTCGCCGAGGAGTTTGCGCAGCCTGGACATGTACGTATAGATCTGTGCGCCGGACGTCGCCGGCGGCTCCCATCCCCACAGGAGCGTGTTGAGTCGGGTGTCGGACACCACGCGGCCTCTGGCGAGCAGCAGAGTCGCGAGCACCGTGTGGACCTTGGAACCGGACAGCGCAACGCGTGTGCCGTCCTTGTGAGCTTCAACCGGGCCGAGGACTCGGAAGTCCATTCGGCACCCCCCGTCTGGCTAATACGAACGTGTGCTCGCTGCAGAAGCTATGCGGGGGCTTTATTCGCGGGTTATCCGTTCGGTAACGCCGTGGCCTTGGCCTTGTGACGAGGAGGTGGAAGCCTCGCCCTGACGCACGGTCCCCGGGCCGGAACAGGCCGGGACGGGCCGCGCGGCTGAACCGGCGGCCCGTCATCTCCGGTGGTCGGACATGCGTTTCAGCCCGCGGTGACCTCGACGTCACGGCCGAGGAGCGCCGCGACGACCTTGTGCACGTGCTTGCCATTGTCGGAGTTCGTCATCACGACACAGCCGTTGCCGGACCGCAGTTGCAGCGAGGTCAGCGCACGGAACCCGGCCGTCTGCCCGCCGTGCCCGAACTCCGGGTCGGCCATCGAACCGTCGACCACGGTGCCCAGGCCGTAGAAGCTCCCGGGGAAGGCCTCCGTGAGCATGACCCCGGCGGACTTCGCGGACAGCAGGTCCGAGAAGCCCAGATGGGCCTGCCGGATCTCCACCGCCAGCTGGGCAAGATCGGAGGGCGAGGACCACAGCCCGCTGCCCGCGAGCACCGGACGCATCCGGTAGCCGTCCAGGAGCGCACCGCCGTGCTGGTCGTGACCGTCGGCGATGTCCCGGCCGACGGCGTGCGGGTCCTCGGGGGCCAGGAAGGAACTGTCCCGCATGCCCAGCGGCCCGAACACCAGCTCCGCTGCCAGCTCCTGGAACTCCTGTGCGGTCACATCCGTCAGCAGCTGCTCGATCATGGCCCACTGGCTGCCTGCCTTGCGGAACAGCGCCCCGGGCTCGTGCTCGGCCTCCACCTCATCCAGTACGGCGGTCAGTTTCGGCATGGCCTCACCCGGCCGCCACCAGGTGCCGGGAGTCTGTGACAGGCCGGCCGTGTTCGACAGCAGATGGCGCAGGGTCAGTGGTCTGCCGCCTGCCGCCCTGGGTGCGCGGCGACCGGTCAGATAGCCGTCGATGTCCGCGTCCAGGTCGAGCACGCCCCGGTCGACGAGACGCAGCGCGGCGAACGCCGTCACGTGCTTGCTGATCGAACCGGCCTGGAACCGGGTCCTCAGCGTCACCGGAGCACCGGTCCCGGTCGCCCTGACCCCATGGGCCTGCAACCCGACCAGCCGGCCGTCCTTGAGGAGCGCGACCGCGGCACCGGGCACCCCGTGCGCCTCCATCGCCCCGGCCACGTCGGACGCGGCCTGCGGTCCTCCTGCGGTAGCAACCGTCATCGGCCTGCTCGCTCCCCCACCGGTCTCATCGATCCCATCGATCCCATCGATCCCATCGATCCCATCGGCCCCATCCGCCTTCGTGCCGTCGATCGTCAGCGCGAGATCCTCGATCGTCTCGCTGTCCAGCAGCATGCGCAGGGTGAGGTCGAGCCCGGCCTTCCGGGCGGCGGCCATCACGTGGACGATGCGCATCGAGTCGGCTCCCAGATCCAGCAGCCGGTCCCGTACGCCCACATCGGGAACCTGGAGCACCTCGGTGCACGTCTCCACCAGCAGCCGCTCGGTCCTGGTGCGCGGCGCCACGTACTCCCGGTCGGCGACCAGCGCCGTACGGCCGGGTGCGGGCAGCGCCTTGCGATCGACCTTTCCGGCCGCGTTCAGCGGCATGGCGTCGAGCAGGACGAACGCGGCGGGCACCATGTACGAGGGCAGCGACGCGGCCAGATGCGCGCGCAACTGCGCCTGCTCGGCGCCCCCGGTGACCGCGTAGGCGACGAGCAGCTTCTCGCCGTTGCCGTCCTCGCGGGCGGTCACCGTCGCGTCCTCGACCTCGGGGTGGGCCAGCAGCACTTCCTCGATCTCACCCAGCTCGATGCGGTAGCCCCGGATCTTCACCTGGTTGTCGATCCGGCCGAGGCACTCCAGTTCCCCGTCCGCCCTGAACCGGGCCAGGTCGCCGGTCCGGTACATCCGCGAACCCGGCTGACCACCGAACGGTTCCGGAAGGAACCGGTCGGCCGTCAGCCCCGGTCGGCCGACGTACCCGCGGGCCACACCGGCGCCCGCGAGGTACAGCTCGCCGACCACACCCACCGGCACGGGCTGCTGTACGGCATCCAGCACATAGGCCCGGTAGTTGTGGATGGGGCGCCCGATCGGCACGCTGCCGGCGTCCGGCGCGACCTCCCAGGCCGTGGCCCAGACCGTCGTCTCGGTCGGGCCGTACTGGTTGACCAGCCGGTCCACCCGGCCGCCCAGATCACGGGCCAGCGCGGGCGGGCAGTCCTCACCGCCCGTGATGGCGGTAAGGGCGACGCGGCCGAGCCCGGCGGCGACGAGGAGCTTCCACCCCGCCGGCGTCGCCTGGGCATGGGTGACCCCGGCGGTGTCGATCAGCCTCAACTGCGCGGCCGCGTCATGCACTTCGTCGTCATCGGCGAGGACCACCCTGCCGCCCGTGATCAGCGGCAGGTAGAGCTCGGTCGTCGAGATGTCGAAGGACAGGGACGTGGGTGCCAGCCAGACGTGTTCCGGGCCGGCCCCGTACCGCTCCCGCATCGAGAACAGCACGTTCAGCAGGGAGAAGTGCGCGATCTGCACACCCTTGGGGCGTCCGGTGGAGCCGGAGGTGAACAGCGTGTACGCGAGCCGGTGCCTGCGGGACGGGTCCTTCGGCTCCCGGTCCGCCGACGCATCCGGACGAGTGTCCGGCCGGGCCGCGATCAGGGCCCGGTCACGGTCGAGATCGACGACCTCACCGTCGTAGCCTCCGCCGAGACGCTCGTACAGGCCTCCCTGCGTCACGATCAGCCGGGCTCCCGCAGCGCCGAGCATGTAGGTCAGCCGGTCCGCCGGCAGCCCGGCGTCCAGGGGCAGGTGGGAGCCACCCGCCTTCCAGATCCCCAGCAGGCAGGGCAGGGTGTCCGGCCCGCGTCTCAGCAGGACACCGACCACGGACTCGGGCCCCACCCCGGCCTCGCGCAGCTGGTGCGCGATCCGGTTGGCCCGGACGTCGAGCTCGCGGTACGTGAGGGTCTCGGCGCCCACCTGCACGGCGACGGCATCGGGGGTGGCCGAGACGGTCGCCTCGATCACCTCGTGCACGTATCTGCTCATCCCCACTCCACCTCGGTGTCGTTCCAGTCCTCGAGGACCTGGGTCAGCTCCGCCGTGGACAGGAGCGCCGCGTCCACGTCTCCGTCGGGGTCGGCCGCCATGGCCTCCAGCACCGCCCGGTACATGCCGGCGAGCCTCTCCGCGTTCGCCCGGTTCAGCCCGGTGCTGACGGCCCGCAGGACCAGCCGCCCCGGCACGTTGGCGATCGACAGGGTGAACTCGTTGGAGCTGTCACCCGCCCCGCCCTGTACGTCGACCGTCCCGGTGTCCACCTGATGGAAGTCCTGGTAGCGGTACATGATGTCGAACAGCCTTCGCCCGCCGGCCAGGCGTTGCACCGCGGGAAGCGGATGGCGTCGGTGGTTGTACACCTCGGCCTCGCGGTCGAAGACCTGCCGGACCAGTTCGGTCCAGGTCCTTGCCGTGCGGTCGTGGGCGAACGGCAGCGTGTTGAGGTACATGCCGTAGACCCGCTCGGCCCCGGGAACCTCCGGACGTGCGCTGTACAGCACTCCCGTGTGGAAGGCCGGCTCGTTGGTCACCGTGCTGAGCACCTTCAGGTGCGTGGCCAGCAGGACCGCCTTGAACGACGTGCCGCTGGACGTGGCCAGGGCGCGCAGGGCGGGCTCGATGTCGCGGAACTCCACAGACAGCTTGAAGTCCTCACGCGGGGCGCCGTTGCCGTCGCCCCAGTCCGCGGGAAGTACGCACATGGAGTGCCGGTCGACGATCCCCTGCCAGTAGTCCCGGTCCTCGTCCGACGTCAGGGACTCCTGTTCTGCGGCAATGAAGTCGGCGTAGCGCACGGCCGTCGGCTCCGGCGGCTGCGGCTCCTCACCCGCGGCGTACGCGTGGTAGACGTCGAGCACCTCCATCAGCAGCGACTGCTGGCTCCACCCCTCGGTGATGGCGTGGCAGTGCGTGAAGCCGAGGTGCCAGGCCTCGTCGGACTCGACGAGCGCGGCGATACGGAGCAGCGGAGGCCGCCCGAGCTCGAACAGCTCGGCCCGTTCTGCCGCGATGTGGGCCCGCCGGGCGTCCGCGAACTGCTCTGCGTCCAGGTCCCGCAGATCCTGCACGGTCACCGGAATGACGGCGGTCGCCCGGACCAGCTGGAGGGGGATGTCGAACTCCTCGAGGGAGAACGACGTACGCAGCATCTCGTGGCGTTCCACGATCGTCTGCCCGGCGCGGCGCAAGGCGTCGGCGTCGAACGGGCGGCCGTCCTTGATACGGAACGTGGACGTGTTGTGGTACTTGTTCAGCCCGTCGTCGGCGAGCATCTCGACCAGCATGCCGAGCTGCACCTTGGAGATCGGGTACGCGTCGACCAGGCCGGCCGGGAGCGTCGCGCGGATCCCGTCCGACACCTGGGCGAACGGTGCGACCGCCACGTCCTCCTGGCCGGGTTCCGTTCCGGCGAGCGCGGTGGCGAGTCCGGCGACCGTGCGGTGCTGGAAGACGTCCCGTACCCCGGCTTCGAAGCCCTCGGCGCGCAGGGCACCGACCAGGGCGATGGCCTTGATCGAGTGACCGCCCAGGTCGAAGAAGTTGTCCTCGACCCCGACCCTCTCCAGCCCCAGCACACGGCGCCAGACGGCGGCGATGCGTTCTTCGACGGGGTTGCGGGGGGCGAGGTAGGTGTCCTCCGCCGACCCTTCGGGGTCGGGGAGGGCGCGTCGGTCGATCTTGCCGTTCGCGGTCAGCGGAAGGGCGTCGAGCCCGATGAAGACGGACGGGACCATGTACTCCGGCAGCGAAGCCCCGAGCTGCTCAGCCAGGCCATCGATGCTGCCCACGACATAGGCGATGAGCCGCTGGTCCTCCGAGACCAC